>CAIYCP010000574.1 GCA_903924715.1 uncultured beta proteobacterium | reverse complement strand
CTGAAATTAGCTTTGCATCCGATGAGATTGTTCTGGCGCTAAACAATCATTATCAAGATATTGAAGATATTGTTTCACTCACTTATCTTCAAAGAGGTTTAGTTTATGAGAGCATGGTCGTTGCAAATCATCAATACGATCCTTATCGTATTGAATATCTCATCAGATTAAAAGGTGACTTAGACAGGAATGCACTAAACCATGCATGGCAAGCCTTTGTCCAACGTCATCAAATCCTCAGGTTGGTCATGGCACCGCCGAGTATTGCTTCAGATCTAGGAATTATTCTTAAGAATGTCGAAAATAATCTTTGCTTCATAGAGTCATCTGGTAGCGATGACGATCGAATAGATACGCTAAAAAATGCTGATCGAAACCTTCCCTTTAACCTGAATAAAGGCCCTCTGATCCGCGCAACGGTCACCCAGCTTGATCGCAATGATTTTGTCTTATTAATTTCTAACCACCATTCGATTCTCGATGGCTGGTCTATGCCTATCCTATTTTCAGAGCTTTCAAAACTTTATCTGGCGGAACTGACTTCGACCACAGTCCAACTTCAAACTCCATTCAAATGGAGAATGCAACTCGAGTGGCTGGCACAACGAGATCAGGAACAATCGGAAAATTTTTGGAAAGAATATCTCAGTGATTTATCCAGTCCAAGCCATCTTTTGCTGCCTTTGCGTCAGGAAGATGCGATTGGTCGCGCCGAAACCTTTTTATCCCTTGATCCGTCTGTAAGTGAGGCGCTAGCCTTATTCTGCAAACAAAACAACCTGACACAAGCTAATGTAATGCTTGGTCTATACATGCTATTGCTTGCAAAAATCAGCCATCTTGATGAGATTGTTGTTGGTAATACACGTAGTGGAAGAAACAGTCAGTTAGCTGGAATAGATCAGGCCGTTGGACTATTTATTCAGACCGTGCCCGTCTATTTAAAAATAGACCCCGCAAGCACGCTGATTGATATTCTGAAACAACAGCAATTGGACATCGCGGATCAAGAACTACATGACCACATCAGTCTGAGCCGGATTCAGCAATTATGCGGACATACGGGAACAGATCTATTTGAAGCACTTTTTGTTTTTGAAAACTACCCAAGTGATGTCGTCAGCGCAAAGTTTGGCAATCTCACGGTATCAGATCTACAGGGTTACGATACGACTCACTACCCCCTTGCGATTACCGTTTTACCAGGTGCACGAATTGGCTTTCACTTTAAATACGATTTGAATCGTATTGATCATTCGGGTGTCAATCTGATTATTCGCGCATTTGAGCACCTGATTAGAGTCACACCGACGTATGGAAGTCAGCCTATCGCCAAGATCCCGTTTGTCAGTCCAACTGAAAAGTTCGATATCCTTAAACGATCATCGGGCAAGGAAGTTCAAATTGACGAATATCCACTAACACTCGTAGATCTCTTCGTTAGCCAGGCAGAAAAAACACCTCAGGCCGAAGCGTTAAAGTTTGAAGATATCAGTATTAGTTACGCTGAGCTTGAGACTCAATCCTCACAACTTGCACGACATCTGATTCAAATCGGGTGTGGACCCGATCAATTAGTTGCGATTTTGTTGGAACGCTCGCCCCAGATGATTGTGGCCATGCTTGCCGTGCTCAAAGCCGGTGGGGCTTACCTGCCGCTGGATCCAGACTATCCAGCCGCACGCCTGGCTTATATG
>CAIYCP010000573.1 GCA_903924715.1 uncultured beta proteobacterium | reverse complement strand
CAAATTAAAAATTTACGTTCGTACGGCCTTTGAGTTTAAGAATCTCACGCGCGTCAGCGGGTGTGGCCACTTCAAGAGACAAACCTTCGATGATCTTGCGCATCCGTGTCACTTGATCTGCATTCGACTTGGCTAACGTACCCGGGCCATCCCAGAGCGAATCCTCAAGGCCAACCCGAACATGACCACCCATTGTGGCTGACTGAGTTGCTATCGGCGTTTGATTGCGCCCGGCACCCAATACTGACCATTGATAATCATCACCGAACAAACGATCAGCAGTACGTTTCATGTGCAGAACATCTTCGGGATGGGGGCCAATACCACCCAAGATACCAAAGACAGACTGGATGAGGAAAGGCGCCTTGATCAAGCCACGATCAATAAAATGCGCCGCCGTGTACAGGTGACCGATGTCGTAACACTCGATCTCAAAGCGCGTATTGTTTTCGCTACACGAGGATAAGATATGCGCAATATCTTTAAATGTATTCTTAAATACACGATCATCGCTACCTGCCAGGTATTTGGGTTCCCAGTCGTGTTTGAAGGTTTTAAAACGCTTCAACATATCGTACAAACCAAAGTTCATTGAACCCATATTCAATGAAGCGACCTCTGGTTTGAAATAATGCGCAGGACGTAGACGATCTTCAATCGTCATCGTCGGCGCACCGCCTGTCGTCAAATTGATCACGACATCGCTTTTTTCTTTAATCTGTGGCAAAAAATTCTTAAACAGTTCTGGATCTTGCGAAGGGCTGCCATCTTTGGGATCACGCGCATGCAAGTGTACGATTGCCGCGCCAGCTTGAGCGGCTCCAATCGCAGCATCGGCGATCTCTTGTGCTGTGACTGGAATATAAGGCGACATACTTGGGGTATGAATGGCACCGGTCACTGCACAGGTAATAATGACTTTTCTAGGCACGACAGTCTCCGAAGACTAAATAAAGAAATGAATGAATAAATTATTGCACAAGCGTTTCGACATTACCGTCAACAGACAAGCTCTGTCCAGAGATCTTGGCACCCGCCTTTGAACAGATAAAAACGATTTGCGCTGCGATATCGTGCGCCGTGACCGTCGTACGCATCGACACCCGCTCAAGCGCTCGCGTACGCATTTGCTCTAGTGTAATCCCATACGATTTTGCCTTGGCGCTTAGCACCCGATCTTGACGGGGGCCTTCAACGATCCCTGGCAAGATTGCATTGACACGTATACCTTGCGGCCCTAATTCCATCGCCCAGGTCTCTGTTAACCCGATCACCCCATACTTTGAGGCTGAGTACGGCGTGCGTAACGGAAAACCCAAGCGTCCCGCGGCTGACGAGATGTTCACAATGCTCCCCCCCCGCGACTTCATCAGAGGTACCGCACTACGTGCACATAAAAACGTACCCGTTAAATTGACATCAATGGTTTGCTGCCATTCACCCAACACCGTGTCTTCAAGCGCCGCTGTCGGGCCAGCGATACCTGCATTGTTCACCAAGATATCAAGGCTATTCCAGCGCTTTTTAAGGCCTGCGAACATTTCTAAAACTTGCGATTCATTTGAAATATCCGTCAACGTCGCGGTCACCTGCGGAAACGCCTGCTGCACATCCTTCAGTGCCGCCGCATCGATGTCACACACATGCACCTCAGCACCTTGCGCAAGCAACGCCTCTGTAATGGCACGCCCAATACCTTGCGCACCTGCTGTGACCAGTGCACGCTGCCCATCTAAGCGAAATGAAATTGCCTCTGCCATCACAACCTCAAAAAATTACATCCAGAGAATTTTCTTACGATAATCGAGATCTTCTAAAAGCGCACTTGCGGGGCCCTCGTGAAACACTTGACCTCGCTCAAGTGCGAAGACGCGATCCGATAACGCCAGCACCAAATCCAGATTATGCTCGACAATCAAAATAGAGACTTCGCTGCGCAGCTTATCGAACACGGTGAAGAGCTCGTTAATCACCGATGGCGCCAAGCCATCGAAGGGCTCATCCAACAACAGTAGTTTGATGTTGCCTGACAAGGCGCGCGCGACCGCGACCATCTGTTGCTCACCACCCGAGAGATAATCAGCAGCCACGTCCATCCGATCTCTCAGACGCGGAAAATATTCAAAGATTTTTTCTTCGGTCCAGTACGTGCCGCCGATCGCAGGATTGACGCGATTCATACGACCTAAGGCGAAGTTATCTCGGACTGACATGCCGGCAAACAAGCCTCGACCCTGCGGCACATAACCGATACCGATTCGCGCAATGTCAGGAGCCGCCATGCCCGAAATCTTTTGACCATCAAAGGTGATTTCCCCACCCACGGGCGCAACCAAACCCGTCAAGGTTTTAAGAAGCGTTGATTTTCCAGCACCATTGCGCCCCAGTAGCGCAACGATTTCTCCTTTGTGCACATTCAAAGAAGCCTCATTCAAGATATGGCTCTTACCGTAATAACTATTCACCTGATTAAACGATAGCAACAGGTCATCCGCTTGAGTCGACGCCGCGGTTCGCGCTTGAATGGCAGGGGTTCCTTTACCCGTATAGACTTCTTGCACGCGAACGTCACTGCGTACTTCGGCAGGCGTACCAGACATCAACACGTTACCGTCGTTCATCACCGTCACGTTTTGAGAAAAACCTAAGACGCGATCAAGATCATGTTCAACGATGAGCACCGGAATGTGATGTTGTATTGTCTGAATTAAATT
>CAIYCP010000572.1 GCA_903924715.1 uncultured beta proteobacterium | reverse complement strand
TGGCTTGAGAAATTTGCGTAATTAGGCAGCACATTTTTGATGTCTGTACTAGAAACCCCCATCCAAGTCGCCATGGATGCAGCAAATTCATCCACTGAAGTCGAGGGCAGTAAGCGGCCTTGGCCGACGGTGTCTGTGTCGTTGTCGGCCAGCACGGGTGCTTTGCCCCAGAACTTCTTTCCATCAACCGCGCCGCCCATCACCATATGGTGGCTGCCCCAACCGTGGTCAGAGCCGTCGCCGTTAGAGGACAAAGTGCGGCCAAAGTCGGAGGCCGTGAAGGTGGTGACTTGGTTTTGTAAACCCAATTCCTCAGTTGCCTTGTAAAAGCTGTACATGGCATCATTGACATTTTTCAGCAATTTGCTGTGATTAGCCATCAGGTTATCGTGCAGATCAAAGCCGCCAAGAGACGCAAAAAATACCTGACGCTTAACACCCATACTGCTGCCATTGGCTGCACCGGCAGTTATCAGTTTTGCAATGATATTTAATTGAGCAGACAAGGTATCTGTTTGGAAAGTTGTGCTCATTGAAACAGATGAGATTCCGTTGGTCACTTTCGTCTGGTTATCTAATGAACTTTTGAGCACACGCATCCACTCCTGATCCATCCAATGCGTGGACGACGAGCTTGAACTGGTCAAAATTTGATTCAAAGCTGTTTTACAGCTAGGCCGCTGATAAACACTCAAATCATTGCCAATGCTATTGATGGCCACAGGACCATTTTTAGATACTTGGTAAGGCAAGACTCTTGAGCCGGACATAAATACCGCGTTGCCGCTGGCGTTAATACAAGTGAAATGCGCATCGCTATTTTCTCCTCCGTTGCGCAGAAAAATATCTCCCAGTCGACCGCCCCAGCCTTTGATCGAACCCTCAGCCCCATCTGTTACTGCCGATTGCCATAAACTGAATTGATCGTTGTGTGAAAAAAGCTTGGGTGGTAGATCGCCTGTTCCTGCAATGGTGTACTTTGTTTTGGTCGTTGGTTTAAGGAGCGTACCTACATTGAGCATGATGCCCATTTTCCCGCTCTCAAACAGACTAGCCAAGTCGTTCATGACCGGTTGAACTGCGTATTGCCGAGTGCCTATCTGCGTGCTAAGAGGTATTAACTTCTTCGATGGAGTAGTCGCGTTGTTGTCCCAATAAATCCGATTGGCTAAGTCGTCACCTACATCCCTGAAGCCTTTATATATGCTGTGGCTTGTTGTATCAATCGGAATAAAAGTATTGTCATGGTCGTTTCCACCATATAAAAAGATGCAGACTAAGGCTTTGTAGTCATTTGCTGTTTGGGCAGAGGCTTCTCCCATGGCCGATAGACTCAGAGCCAAAGGTCCGGCACTCCCGGCAATTCCCAAAGCGGTTGCACGGCGCAAAAACTCTCGTCGCTGGATTTTTTCAAGTTGACTGATGTGCATGTTTATTCTCACTTTTGAACCATGTATTCAGGCGTTGCCATGATAAGAAATACCGTTGCTTGTATGCGGTCTTCGGCTTCGGTGAAAGTTCTGGTACCTCTGGTCGATGTTCCGTTAATTCCTGAGATTGCAGTTGTGATAGAGCCTTTGTTGGTGACAGACAAAGTATCACCAGTCAATAGCAAAGAATATCTATTCACCAAATCAGTAGGCTTTTTGGCAAGCGCAATATCATCAGCACTGTAATTTGGCACCACATCATTGATGCCGGTTTCAATTGCACCTTTGATGAAATTCAAATAAGCCGCCACAGTCACTTCATTGCACAACTGAAATTCAGGGGCTGTGACAGATGCGGTGCCCAGTTCGCCTTGAGAGGGTACATATCCGGGCCGGAAGAAATTGAATACCGAGGGGCTTCGCATCGGCGCTTGTCCTAGCTTGGTGTCATCTGAAAGATCACCTATGCTCCACATTTCAATCACAGATTTTTTGCCTAATGCGTCAGTATTGAACTGAACCTGTGTAGTAGGCGGTTTGTTGGATCCAGCATTCACAGTTCGTCCCCACTGTGCCAATCTAACAACAGGTTCTTTCAATTTACCGTAACTTGAATAAGCGGGAGCGTTTACATCTGGAGGTTTGCGCGCTTCGTCGTCAAGCAAAATGGCTTTGATCACAGCTTTCAAGTTGCCTCTGACTTTGTTTGCGCTGCCGTCATTGTTAAACACATTCGTGATTCGAGCGACATAAGCCGGGCTGGGGTTGGAGCAAACCAATCGTTGAATCAATTGCCGTCCGATGAAAGGTCCGACATTCGAATGGTTGGCCAAATATTTCAGTACTTGATTCATTGCGTCCAGTGGAGAGGCCGAGGCAGGCACGTTCTGGTCAAAAAATGTCTTGTCACCTGTGGTGAAGTATTTGCCATCGTTG
>CAIYCP010000571.1 GCA_903924715.1 uncultured beta proteobacterium | reverse complement strand
GGTCTGGTGTTGCTCGGGCAGCATGGGCTTAAAAAACACGTCAAGTTGAAGTCTCAAATCATAGCCTGAAATGTGCTTAGTCCCAGTGCCAACCCACCTCGTCACGCAGCCATTGCTTATAGCGCGGCATGTCGACCCAACCCACAGCGTCTGGGGCTTTCGGTAAGAGCGGCGACCGACTTGCGATCAGCGATTCAACCTGCTGGCGCACCTTAAACCCCATTGATGGGATTTCACCCTGATAATTCTTCCAAAGCTCACCGTTAAGCTGATTCACAGTACGATCACCAATCTTCCCAGTCCGCTCGAATGACGCTCGCTCGTCATGAAGAATCGGTCGAGTCACTGAGGCAACAGAAGGCCCGGGCCCCAGCGGTACCCCTGCAGCTTTCGCCTGCCAATGCATCCAAGCCAAGGCCACCTTAGACAGATCACCGGGCGTTGAGCCCGGCGATGCTTCTCGCGTTAAATAGCCGCCACCGATATCAGCGTGCGCCCCAACAAAAGCACGCTCAACCACGTTACTCCCCACTTGCGGGCTGCGCGCTGAGGTGAGCGGAAACAACCAACGGTGCTCGTGCAAGGCAACCGCATGCGCCACCCATTTCCAGGCCGGCGCGATCGTAAAGTCAAAGGCATCGTCGCCCGAGCCAAGAAAATTAAACTGTGCCACCGTGTCAAACAAGCCCATGAAACGCAAATCGACACAACGCGACATAGAACCGCGTTTTGGATCGAATGACCAAAAACGACCCTCGCGCATTTGTCTCACCACACGATTGCCAAAGTCGCGAACCAGCGCTGCCCCACGCGAAAACCCAATCAAATCTAACGACAGCGGCGGGGCGCCTTCCCGTTGCAACGCCACTGCATTGAGCCAGCGCTCCCATTGCTGATCGACACGTTTTTTACCTGACGTCGCAAACGCCGCATCCCAAGCGCGTTTAGCGCTGCCCGTTTCAAGGTCACCCGCGGGCCCCTCGATATAGTTCACCGGCCCGCCCCGATACTGGTTAGCAAAGAGCCAAACATTGGTTTGCGATATTGCACTGTTACTGGTGCCATCAAAGGCAACAAGCAGTAACCCAAGGGGATCAACATAGCGTCGCGGTTGCTGGTCTGCGTAACCGTACTGGCTATTGCCAGGTAAAGGACCCAGCGGGTCAGGTTCAAGGTAGTGTCCCCAATTCGGGTCATAGGTCCGTTGATAATTATCATGCCAACCCGTCAGCGGATCAGCCACTTGCCCGGGCAAGCGCAGCGGCTGTACAAAGTCTTTTCCTAGATCATGGTGCTGTTCAAGCAACGCGCCCAAGGGGCTGTAAGTCGCACGCCAACGAATCGCTTGCTTGGCATCCGTCAGTAATTGCGGCAACCCCACCGCATCCGTATGAAAAAAATAGAGCGTTGCCTGCGCCGGATGTTCACCGTACTCAATCACGGCAACCGGAACGTGGTGCAAGTAAATAAAGCGCCGCGTCACGTGTAGGCCCTTGTTGCTTTCACGCCCTTGCGCCACCATCTTTTGCTCATCAAACAGATATTGCGTACGCCCGTGTTGATCTTCGCGCCAGATACGTTCAGCTAAGGCGTTATGACCATAGTTCACTTTCTGACCAGCGCCACGCTGTTCAACCACGCTAGATAACCGACGCTGTGCGTTATAACGCAAGACAAAGCGGTCAACCTGCTTAGGCAACCCGGTTGCGTCACGCGCGATCTCTTGCCGCGCCGCACCTGACGCGCGCCACGCATACTCTCGCGTTGACACGTGGCTCGAAGATGACGACCACGTACGATGTCGGCGCAGTTGTTGCGCGACATCGTAGTCATAGCGTGTTTGATGCGTCTGTCCGACCAGCGTCATGCTTTCGTGACCTAGCCTTGCGCGCCGATCGAGAGCGATTTGATGCCGATACATTGGTAAGCGCGTGGCAGGTTGGTACACAAGTAGTTGTTCAAGTTGCATGGCCTGCCCCTCGCTTGCCTGCGACGCTGCCATCTGCCTGACCGTTAACAACCCGTTGCCATGTAATAGCCCGAGCGGGCCTACCTCTAAAATATTTTGCCGCTGACCGAGTGAATTTTCCCATTCAATCGCACGCAACGTGGCATGCGACCAGTGATAGCGCAACACGCCACCTTCAGGCAATACATGCGTTAAACGTCGGCCCTGCGCGTCATACGTAAACGCCTCGCGATAGCTCCACTCAGGGCGAAACACTTTAGATAAGTCAGCCTTCGTTGTGCGTCGAAACACCACCCGCTCGCGCAAAT
>CAIYCP010000570.1 GCA_903924715.1 uncultured beta proteobacterium | reverse complement strand
CCTTTGCCTTGATTGCCATCGCGAGGTTTGACCACGACAGGCAAGCCGATTTTATTTGCGATCTCCCAGGCTTGGTCTTCATCATCCGCGACAAACCCGCGTGGAACAGGCACGCCCGCAGCCTCGAGGAGCATTTTGGTTAAGTCTTTATCTTGCGCTATCGCTTCAGCGATGGCGCTCGTGTTGCCAGTTTCAGCAGCTTGGATTCGAATCTGCTTACTGCCCCAACCAAATTGGACCAGGCTGCCTTCGGTTAGGCGTCGATAGGGAATGCCACGCGCAGTCGCAGCCGATACGATTGAACCGGTGCTAGGGCCCAAACGTACATCCTCATCAAGTTCGCGCAGTCGAGCTAAGGCTTGTGTGATCTCAAAAGGCTCATCTTTAAGCGCAGCAATACAAAGCGCTTCGGCTAAATCCAGAGCGAGTCTGCCCACGGGCTCTTCAGTGAACTGAACGATCACTTGAAACACCCCTGGTTCGTTTGTGACGACGGTTTGTCCAAAGGCGACGGGACAGCCTGCAGAGGCCTGTAAGCCTAAGCTGACTGCCTCAAGTGCGTGTGCCATGGTGATGGGGTCTTTGTGTCCAAAGGGGCGCAAGGGTTTGACGTCTGGGAAGCGTGCACGCAGACGCGTCAAAAACTCCGGGATTTGGTCTAGATCTGCCTCGTGACCTGTGCAGGTCACGACGGCTTCGATGGCGGTGAGACGCGTCCAAAAATTGGGGCCGCGTAGAGCACGAATACGAGATACTTCCATGACGATTTCCTGTGGTTATCGAGGTACTGCGGTGTCTGGGTCAAAGCTCAGTAAGCCGGCCTGAATTAAATCGGGAGAGAGACCAAGCGCCCAAGCGGCGGCAACCGCCGCTAAAACGTTGTAGGCCTGCGTGGTATCGAATGCTTGCTCAGCCCCACCGATCGCGGTGAGCGGGCACAGTGCATCAGTATGAGCGCCTTGGCTAAGTGTGATCGTACCCTCGATGATTGAGACGACCCGCTGCGCTTGAGCAAGGTAAGTCGCGAGTTGAGTGGGGTGGCTCGACAAACTAATCCAGGTGATCTGACCGTCACAATGGCGAGCAAGTTCAGCGATGCTTGGATCATCGGCGTTCAAAATTGCCATGCCTTTTGGCAATACCACATCAATCTGTGTACGATAAATCTTCAGGCGCTCAGCGAGCGTCGAGACTCGGTACTGCGAAAGGTTTTCGGCCCAATCAATTTGAGTAATGATGCCAACTTCGCAGCGTTCGTAGGCCAAGCCTTCGGTCAGCATTTGACGCGAGCCGTTTTCAATGATTGCAGCCTGTACTTCACGATTCATCAATACGCGCCGTGCATTTTCAAAGTTGGCGCAATCACCTCGGTGTAGTAGGCGCTTGTCTACAAACAATCCTGCGCTGCTTGCCAGGCCGCAGCGCCAGCCGTGTAAGCTGAGCAGACGAAACAAGAGTATGCCCGTCATGGTTTTACCCTGTGAGCCCGTGATGCCGATGACGGGAACTCTGGCCATGTCACCTGGCGCAAAACTGTGCGCGACGATATCGCGGCCCACCTGGCGCGCTTTGCCAACTGCGGGTTTCAGATGCATCAAGAGCCCGGGCCCCGCATTCACTTCAACAATTGCCCCGCCTTGTACTCGCAGAGGCTTTGAAATATCGAGCGCGACTAAATCGATTCCAGCGATATCCAGTCCAACGATGCGCGCTGCGGTGCAGGCCAAAGCAGCGACCTCAGGGTGTACCTGTTCAGTGCAATCGATGGCGACGTTGCCATTGCGCTGAATGACAATCTGACGACCAATTGGCACGACAGTCTGTGGTTCAAAACCCTGGCGGGCGATCTCCAGGCGCACGGCCGAATCGAGTCGCACATAATTCAACGGTTGATCTTCTTGATGGCCTCGGCGCGGATCTGCGTTGAGTTGCACGTCAATCAGGGCTTCGATCGTATGAACGCCGTCGCCGGTGACCTGCGCATATTCGCCTTTTGCAGCAGCGACGAGTTTGCCGCCGACGACTAATAGGCGGTGCTCTTGTCCCAAAATAAATTGTTCGACCAAGACGCCTGAGCCTTCTTCGACTGCGACGTTGTAAGCCTGTTCGATCTCTTTCTGGGTGCTCAAATTGGTAAAGACTCCGCGCCCATGATTGCCATCACTGGGCTTGACCACAACCGGAAGCCCGATGTCTTGTGCTGCTTCCCAGGCTTGCTGTATTGAGTCGACCGCTTGCCCATTGGGCACCGGCACACCGCAGGCTTGAAGCAGAGACTTTGTCAGGTCTTTATCGCGTGAAATGGTTTCGGCAATGGCACCCGTACGATCAGTCTCAGCAGTCCAGATGCGACGTTGATTCATTCCGTAGCCAAGTTGCAGCAAGTTGCCTGTGTTCAGTCTGATCGCCGGAATATCGCGGTCGTCGGCGGCATCGACAATGCAGGCAGTACTTGGGCCTAAGCAGTGTTTGTGGCGCAAATCTTGCAGATGCTCGACGGTAGCGTCGATGTCATAGCTTGTTTGGTTAAACGCTGCCTCGATGAGTGCACAGGCCGCTTCCAATGCGTAACTGGTCACGTGG
>CAIYCP010000569.1 GCA_903924715.1 uncultured beta proteobacterium | reverse complement strand
TCTTGCTTGAAGTTGGTCCGTCTGAATATGTCATCAAGATTGACCAGGGGCGCGTGGGTTCGGTCAAGAAAGGGCCCTTTGCCATGGGTGATTGGGTCTTCGCATTGCGTGCAAGCGAAGCCAGCTGGACTGCATTTCTCGAGCCGCTGCCTCGTCCTGGTTTTCATGATTTGATGGGTATGCTTAAACTGAAACATCTGCAAATGGAGGGAGATTTGTATCCGTTCATGTCGCACCTGCTGTATTTCAAAGATGTTCTGGCAAGCGTGCGCGGCCGCGAGGTGAACGCATGACTAGCCGCGTCTTGATCGAACCGATTGTGGGTCGGTATATGCACCTGACCCTAAGCGGGAATACGCATCGTGTCTATGTCGAAGAAGCGGGCACCGGTGTCCCGTTGCTGTGTTTGCATACCGCAGGCGCTGACACGCGTCAGTATCGTGCGTTGATGAACGATCCTGAACTTTTGAAGCAATTTAGAATCATTGCGTTTGACCTGCCGTGGCATGGCAAGTCATCCCCACCCGAGGGTTGGCAACACAATACCTATCGCCTGTCTTCGCATGATTACACAGAGGCCATTTTATCGGTGGTCGAGGCGATGCAACTTGAACAACCGATTGTGATGGGTTGCTCGATCGGTGGGCGCATTGTGTTGCATTTAGCGCTCGAGCATCCTGAGCGCTTTGGTGCGGCAATTGGTTTGCAGTCTGGTGCCCACGTCGAGCCTTATTACGATCTTGAGTGGTTGCACCGCTCGGACGTGCATGGCGGTGAAGTCAGCGCAGGCATTGTGTCTGGCCTGATTGGTCCGCTAAGTCCCGCGAAACATAAATGGGAGACGCTCTGGCATTATATGCAAGGCGGGCCCGGTGTCTTTAAAGGCGATCTGTTTTTTTATACGGCTGACGGCGATATTCGCGATCGTGTTCGGCAGATTGACACAAAAAAATGTCCGCTGTGGCTGTTGACCGGAGAATATGATTACTCATGCACCCCAGAAGATACTGCGTTTTTGGGTCACAATATTGAAGGTGCACGATGGCAAATCATGAAGGGGATGGGTCATTTCCCGATGAGTGAAGATCCAGAAAAATTCCTGACCTATCTAAAGCCTGTTTTGCAAGAGGCTGCGCGCGCCCGCAGCGCCTAACCATGGCACCTCAAGCCTGCCCTACAATTAGGGTGGTTTTTTAACGCTTGCTTTCATGAAAACATTACTTCACCGATTGTGGTTAACGGCTTTGCAGCCACACGCAACGCGCTGGCTTGTGCTTGGCGCGGGCTTTTGGCTGGGTTGCCTGTCCTGGGTGCGTCACTTGCACCTACCCGATGAGGGTCGTTATGTGGGTGTCGCTTGGGATATGGCGCGCGCGGATAGCTTTTTAGTGCCCTTGATGAATGGCTTGCCCTATTTTCATAAACCCCCTCTTTTTTATTGGCTGACCGATCTTTCGGTCTTGCTGTTTGGGGCGCACGAATGGTCGGTACGCATTCCCTCTTGGCTCGCGGCCTGGTCAAGTGCTATCGCTTTGTACTTTTTTATCCGTCAGCATCGTGGGGTCCGGCAAGCGACGCTAACGCTGATCATCTTATGCACCCTGCCTTTGTTTTACGGGGGTGCCCAGTACGCAAATCTGGATATGTTGGTCGCAGGTTTGATTACGCTGACGATTCTTGCGGGTGCTGAGGCGGTATTGCGCAGCGAGCAGGGCATGTCGTTTCGAAGTTTCTCGTTGGCGGCGGCTTGTTTTGCGGGCTTAGCCATTTTGGCGAAAGGATTGATCGGGCTGGCATTGCCTGGTGGCGTTTTGTTCTTTTGGTTGCTGTTGTCCAAACGCTGGCGCAAACTCGGCGTACTGCTTTGGCCTCCTGCGATTGCCATGTTTTTAGTGGTGACCTTGCCCTGGTTTTGGGCGATGCAAAGTAGGTTCCCTGAGTTTTTCCAGTATTTTTTTATTCATCAACAATACGAGCGCTTCGTCAGTCAAAGCTTTAATAACCCCCAGCCGCTTTGGTTTTATGCGCCGATTTTGCTCGGGATGACGCTGCCTTGGTCACTTGGCCTCTTGACGACCCTGAACCGCAGGTTCTGGCAGCTCCTGTCGCAACCGACTGGCTTGCTGATGTTGATTTGGTTATTGCTGATCACGATCTTTTTTTCAATACCTGCCTCAAAGCTTATCGGGTATATCTTGCCGGTCTTGCCCCCTTTGGCAGTTCTTATTGCTGAGGGCTTGCTGTTGTCCTTAAGTGGGCGTTGGGCGCCGCGGATGCCCCGCACGATTGCGACGTACTTTGTGATGGCTGGCGTGGCTTGCGTGATCGGCATGGGTGTATTTCGTTTTATTCAAACAGACTCCGCCTACAAAATGGGCTCTCAGATTGCGGCCCAAAAAACGCCAACGGATGTCTTTGTCTATGTGCGTAGCTATCCGTTTGATCTGGCGTTTTATGCCGGTGCGACTGAGCCTGCATGGGTGGTTGAGCAGTGGAATACGATTATCAAGCGCGATAACTGGCGCAACGAACTCGCAGATGCTGCCCAATTTAACCCGAAGCTCGGTGAGCAAACCTTGATTGATTTCAAAGGATTTGTGACGCGCCTTTGTACCTTGGATCAAAAAGTATTTTGGGTGCGAGGCGACGAATGGGTGACAGGTCCGCTGCCCTTTTTGCAGCAGATTCCACCTTTCTTTGTGCAGCCCGATGGCGGTCGTGTTTGGAAACTTGAAAATGATGCTGCATTTAAGGCTAAGCTTTGTCTGAAAACCGAATAATTAAACTGCACGCTTCTATCCCGGAGATCTGAGCATGACCACCGAAGTTAAAAAACCTAAAATCAAGACCCCAGAGTCTTTGCGTAGCGCCCGCTGGTTTGCCCCTGATGATTTGCGTTCCTTCGGTCATCGCTCCAGGGCGATGCAAATGGGTTATGGCCCCGAGGACTGGGCAGGTAAACCAGTGGTGGGCATTATCAATACTTGGTCGGACATCAATCCTTGCCATAGTCATTTCAAGCAACGCGTTGAAGACGTCAAGCGTGGTGTCTTGCAAGCGGGTGGATGGCCGATTGAGCTGCCTGCACAATCTTTAGCCGAGCAATATGTCAAACCGACGACGATGCTTTATCGCAACCTGTTAGCGATGGACGTTGAAGAGTTACTGCGCTGCCATCCGATTGATGGTGCAGTGTTGATGGGTGGTTGCGACAAGACGACGCCAGCCTTGCTAATGGGCGGCACCAGCGCGGGCTTGCCTATGATTTATGTTCCTGCAGGCCCGATGTTGCGCGGAAACTGGCACGGTAAGACGCTTGGTTCGGGTTCGGATGCCTGGAAGTTCTGGGACGACCGCCGCGCGGGTTTAATCAACCAGACACAGTGGCTTGAAATCGAGGGCGGCATTGCTCGCAGCCACGGTACGTGTATGACAATGGGTACCGCCAGCACCATGACGGCAATCGCTGAAGCGCTTGGCATGACCTTGCCGGGTGCGTCGTCTATTCCAGCACCCGATTCAAATCATATGCGCATGAGTGCCGAGTCAGGGCGTCGCATTGTCGATATGATTTGGGAAGATTTGACTCCCAATAAGATTCAAACCCACGCAGCGTTCGAAAATGCAATTGCTGTAGCAATGGCGATGGGGTGCTCCACGAACGCCATCATTCATGTGATTGCGCAGGCAAAGCGCGCAGGGTGTGACATTAGCCTAGATGATTTCGATCGTTTTAGTCGGATCGTTCCGGTGATTGCCAACGTACGACCCAGCGGTGAAGAATATTTAATGGAAGATTTTTTCTATGCGGGTGGCTTGCCTGGTTTGATGACACGTATTACGCAACATTTGCACCTGGATGCGTTGACCGTGACCGGGCAAACGCTTGGTGACAACTTGGCGGGTGCGGGTGTCTATAACGACGATGTGATTCGTCCGATCGACAATCCAATTTATGCTGAGGGTGCATTGGCTGTTTTGCGAGGCAATTTGGCGCCAGATGGCTGTGTGATTAAACCGAGTGCCTGCCCCGAGCATTTGCATCGCCACACAGGGCCCGCGTTGGTCTTTGATGACTACCCCTCCATGAAGGCGGTGATTGACAGCGATGACCTAGAGGTCACAGCGGATCATGTTTTGATTTTGCGTAACGCAGGCCCGCAGGGCGGCCCTGGTATGCCTGAGTGGGGGATGCTGCCCATGCCAAAGAAGTTGCTCAAGCAAGGGGTGCGCGACATGCTGCGCATGTCTGATTCGCGCATGAGTGGCACCAGTTATGGCGCGTGTGTCTTGCATATTTCTCCTGAGTCGTATGTAGGCGGCCCGTTAGCACTGGTTAAAAATGGCGACATGATTTCGGTTGATGTCCCGGCCCGTACGATTAATTTAGAAATTTCTGATGCCGAAATGGCTGCGCGCAAAGCCGCCTGGAAAGCGCCCGAGCCGCGCTACGAGCGAGGTTATGGCTGGATGTTCTCCAAGCACATCGAACAGGCCAACGAGGGCTGTGACTTTGATTTCTTGCGCACGGATTTTGGCAAACCCGTTTCTGAACCTGATATTTACTAAGAGCCCTTGACTATGAGCACACTCAAACCCGCGACGCGCGAAAAACTAATGGGCATTAGTACTGCCACGTTGGCAACCTGCCTTTTTAAAAGAGGGTTGCGCAATCAGTTTATTCAGGGCGTGCAGCGTTTATCAACATCCACCAAGAATATGGTGGGTGAGGCTTTTACGCTGCGTTATATCCCGGCGCGTGAAGATCTCAACACCATGGAGGTCTTTAAAGATCGTAGCCATCCTCAACGCAAGGGGATTAATGAGTGCCCAGCGGGTGCGGTGTTTGTGATCGATAGTCGTAAAGACGCTCGGGCCGCGTCTGCCGGGGGTATTTTGGTCGGGCGCTTGATGGCGCGCGGTGTTGCGGGCGTGGTCACGGATGGGGGTTTTCGTGACTCGGCTGAAATCGCCGAGCTCGGAATTCCTGCCTACCATCAGCGGCCATCAGCGCCTACGAACCTGACGCTGCATCATGCTATTGATGTCAATGTGCCCATTGCCTGCGGCGATGCGCCGGTGTTTCCGGGGGATGTCATTGTGGGTGATGGTGATGGCGTGATTGTGTTGCCGGCCCACTTGGTTGAAGAGTTGGCCGCAGAGGCCTTTGAGATGACGATTTTTGAGGATTTCGCGACCGAAGAAGTCAGGGGCGGGCGATCAATTATGGGTTTGTATCCCAATACTGATCCGCAGACGACGGTTGATTTTCAGGCCTGGCGTAAAAAGGCGGGCCGCTGAACGCGCAAATAGGAAAAGAAGTGGGGTGAACGACGGGGCTCGAACCCGCGACAACCAGAATCACAATCTGGGACTCTACCAACTGAGCTACGTCCACCACAGCACAAAGATTTTAGCATGTTTGCGCTGATTTCGCGCCTTCGCAGGGCTTGCACGGCTGGTCTATAGGCCTTTTTTATGACTGTATTGAAAGCACTTCTGTCTGAGTATTGGCCACACGTCTTATTTGTTATTTCAGGGCTTGCGGGTACGTTTGCCGCGGTACATGCTGCCATGACAAAACAAGATGTGCGCGCTGCCGTCGCCTGGGTGGGTGTAGCGCTTTTTTCGCCTATTTTCGGAGCTGCTTTATATTTGGTGGCGGGTATTAATCGCGTACGCAAGCAGCGGATCACGCAGCCCCGAGCAGGGACGATTTATTCTGAAGACCTGATACAGCGTGTGTCTGTTGAGGATGTGACTGAATCTTCTGGCACTCAGTTCGCGACGCTGAAACTGCTCGGTGATCAGGTCAGCCATTTTCAGGTGCTGAACTTTAACGAGATTCAGATATTACGTGGCGGCGATGAAACGTACCCCGCGATGTTGTCGGCGATTCGTGCTGCGACCCATTCGATTGCATTGCAAAGCTATATTTTTGATCATGATGTATTGGGCGTTGAATTTGCGCAAGCCTTGATTCAAGCTCAAGCGCGTGGCGTGCAGGTCAGGGTGCTGATTGATGCGGTGGGGGCAAAGTATTCTCGACCACAGATCATTCACATGCTCATCAAAGGAGGTGTTCGCACTGCGCTTTTTATGCGGCCATTATTTGGCCTGCGTTTGGCCTATGCCAATTTGCGTAGCCACCGTAAATTGCTGGTCATCGACGGGGTGCAGGGGTTTACGGGTGGCATGAATATCCGAGCAGAGTTTTTAACGGCAGTGACCCATGCTCGGGTACCTCAAGATACGCACTTTCAGCTTAAGGGCCCGATCGTGCATCAGTTGATGATTAGCTTTGCGCACGACTGGCAGTTCACGACACAAGAGGCGCTGCGCGGTCCAGAGTGGTTTGTTCCGGTTTTAGGCCCGCTTGTTGAGACCGGTGTGCCCATGCGCTGCGTCCCCTCTGGCCCTGACGGAACCTTGGGTAGCACCCACAGCATGCTCTTAGGGGCGCTGTCAGTCGCGCAGTTCCATGTCCGCATTCAGTCCCCCTATTTTTTACCCGACTTGGTCTTAATTTCGGCCCTGGCCACGGCGGCGCGCCGAGGCGTGATTGTCGATATTGTTGTGCCAGGCGCAAACAACTTAAAGCTCGTCAATGCTGCCATGATGGGGCAAATCGATCAGGTCATTCTGGCCGGGTGTCGTGTCTGGCGCGCTCGAGGCAACTTTGATCACTCCAAGCTGTGCACCGTGGATGGTGGTTGGTCGTATATTGGCTCATCCAATTTGGATCCGCGCAGCTTACGGTTAAATTTTGAACTTGACCTTGAGGTATATGACCGCAATTTCGCGGATAGACTTGAAGTGCAAATCGACGAGATCATCGCGCGTGCCGAGCGTATTTCGATTCGAGCGATGCGGCGACAGCCGTTTTGGAAGCGGCTGCGAAATAAGGTGGTCTGGCTAGCGTCACCTTATTTGTAGCGCTTAGGCTTGATGAACGTTAGGGTGTGTTTAAGGGGTCAAGCGTTGGATCCGCAGCGGGCCCCACGCCTGCACCTTTAATGCCGTACTGGTTCATTGAAGCCTTGACGACACCCTGCGCTTTCATCTCTTCAACAAAGGTGCGTAAAAATGAGGCTGCTTCAGGGCCTTTCGTTTTTGGCACACCCATGGCTTGATTAATGACCATAAAGCGTTCGTTCAACATGCGAACGCCTGTCACACCCGTGGTGTCAGCCTCAAGTTGTTGTTTGACACCGGCCGCGACTTCGAAGCCTTTGTCCAGAAAGCTAGAGACGACGACTTGCGAGGAGGCAACGCGTTCGAGCGAAGCGTTTTTAATGTGACGCGTTAAAAATAAATCGTAGGCGCTTCCTTTGCCCACCACGATACGATTGCCGGCGACATCTACCTGCTCATTGCGCTGGATGCTTGAGGCGTCGCGCACAAGGTAATACCCTTCGATTTGTACATAGGCGGCGGTGAAGGCAATGTCTTTACCGCGCTCGGGGTCGACTGCAAAAAAGCCAACATCCGCGCGCCCAGCTTCAAGGGTGGCAACAGATTTTCCGGCGGTTTCATTCACAATTAACTCAACGGGGACACCCAGTTTTTTACCAAGCTGTTGGGCTAAGTCAATCGAGATTCCGAAGGGTTTTCCTTGTGCATCCAGGTTGGCCAGCACGGGGTTCCCAACGTTTAGCGAGGCGCGCAGCACCCCGGTCGGAGCAAAAGCTTTGATGAGGTTGGCATGCATGGTTGCAGAGTCCTTGATTGCGGATTGTGTTTGAGCAGTACTATGACCGGGCATCGTGCCCAATAAGAGCGCAGCGAACGTCAGGAGTGAGAGGGTTTTTTTCATGAGTAGAAACATAACAGATCGCAGGTAAAGAGTCGAAATCTACCGAAGCACCTATAATCTAGGGGTTCGTCAGAGGCTCAACATTGGGGCGCTGTGTCCAAACAAATTCAAAGGGTTAGCCATCTTGATGCAGACTTTTCCTTACGCGAGTTCAGTGGCCGCACGTGCGCTGCTTGTCGTCTTGCCGTTATTGGTGTTTTGTGCAGACGGATCGGCGCAAACCAAGCCGCCGGGTGCGTTTGCCACGGTGAATGGTGTATCGGTGCCTCAGTCTTTGATTGATCAAAATGTCAAAGTGAATATTGCACAAGGTCAAAAAGATTCGCCTGAATTGCGGCAAGTGATTCAAGACGAACTGGTGAACCGTGAGGTGTTGGCTCAAGAATCGACGCGGTTAGGGCTGGATAAAACACCGGAGGCACAGGCTCAGTGGGCGCAGGTACGCCAGACCTTTATGGTCGAGCTGTTGCTAAATGATTACATGTTGCGCAATCCAATTGCTGAGGCGATTCTGAAGGCCGAATACGATCGGCAGATGGCCTTGATGAAAGATCAACAGCAGTATCATTTGAGCTTAATCGTGACCCCCACCGAGGATGAGGCCAAGGCCGTTTTGGCGCGGCTTCGCAAAGGTGAGGTATTTTCGAAACTTGCATCCGAGAAATCGCTTGATCCAAGTAAAAAAGATGGGGGCAATGTGGGATGGGTCGTGCCTGCCCAGATCTTGCCAGCGATTTCGAATGTGATGGTGAACTTAGCGAAAGGCGCATTGTCCGCGGCACCGATTCAAACCCCTGCCGGCTGGAATCTCATCAGACTTGAAGACATTCGCCCATTCAAAGCGTCTACGTTTGACGAAGCTAAAAATGATATCCGACAAATGTTGGTGCAAAAACAGCGCTTTGAATACGTCAAGCGATTACGCGACAACGCAAAGGTTGTGCAGTAACGCCTATTTATTTGTATGTTGGTGCCCCCGGCGAGAATCGAACTCACAACCGCTCGCTTAGAAGGCGAGTGCTCTATCCAATTGAGCTACGGGGACAACGCGGCACTATTCTAACGCCTCTGCTCTATTTTTATTAAAGCGCTATGTCGCAACTATTTGTGGTGCACCCCGAGAACCCTCAAAGCCGTCTGCTCAAGCAGGCTGCTCAACTGTTGCTTGATGGTGGTCTGGTAGCTGTGCCGACAGATTCAAGCTACGCCGTTGTGGCCAGACTAGACGACAAGGGGGCGGCGGATGCTTTGCGCAAGTTGCGCGGGTTGGATGATCGGCATCACCTCACGATTCTTTGCCGTGACTTAGCTGAAATCAGTCAGTTTGCTCGGGTCGATAACGCGCAGTATCGGTTGCTTAAACTTGCGACCCCGGGGCCATGGACGTTTATTCTTGAGGCCTCGCGCGAGGTGCCTCGTCGCGTGTCGCACCGATCGCGTAAAACAATCGGGATACGCGTGCCTGCGCATCCCGTGACGCTAGGCTTACTTGAACAGGCGCAAACGCCTCTGCTATCGACCACCTTGATTCCTGTGGGTGATGAGATTGCCTTAAATGATCCGATCGAAATTCGCGAGCGCTACCAGCATTTACTGGCGGCCGTGATTGATGCGGGTGCTTGTGCGCTTGAGTCGACCACGGTAATTGACCTGACGACGGTTCCTCCAGAAGTGCTTCGCCTCGGGCGCGGTGATCCCGGCCTGTTAGGGCTTGATTAAGCTCTACAATCCCCGCATGGAAGACTTGATTCAAACCCTAGCGCTTTACGCGCTTCCCGTATTGCTAGCCATCACGCTGCACGAGGCGGCTCACGGCTATGTTGCCAAATTGTTCGGTGATCCTACGGCCTCGCTTGCAGGGCGCGTAAGCCTCAATCCGATCCGTCATATTGATCCGATTGGCACGCTTGCCGTCCCAATCGGTCTTTTGGCCATGTCCAGCCTCTTTGGTGGCGGTTTTCTGTTTGGTTGG
>CAIYCP010000568.1 GCA_903924715.1 uncultured beta proteobacterium | reverse complement strand
GTCAAACTTGTAAGATCCCTCTGGCTCGATCGGAAGCAGATTAAAGATTTCCCTTTCAACCAAGATGCGATTTTTATTCGCTTCTTTTTCCTGCAGATAACATTCATGCCATGCGCCTTTTAGGTATTCCAGCCTTTCGTCGTCTGGTATTTCTTTTAGTATCGCGCTCATTGTCTTTCCTCAATGTTGTTAGGTTTTACCGGCCCCTCGCTTCCCGGACACTGGAGAGAAAGTGGGCGCACTCGACCGGCTTCAGTGTTTTTGGCAGGCACTACTGACGCACCTCATCCTTGCCGACTACTTATTCTTCAATTTCAATTCATGATTTAGCTTTTGAGAAAGGGAATCCAGCTCTTCTTCCAACTCTGACCGAATGTCTATGTCTAGATCAAATATATTCTCGGATATCCATAGACTGGCCGAAGCCGCGCCCATAATGGCGACTAAAACAGAAATGGTTACGAAGGTTTCAAACATCGTCCGGCCTTTCGAGTTTTGCGATTTTTTCTTCAATCTCGCAAAGGTCTTCTTCGTGTATCAGTGGATATACATCCACGAAGACCTCTGCTTCCTCGCGCAGACCGTTACGAATAACAAACCCTTTGGTTCGCCACTCCACAGTGTTGATCTCGATCTCTTCTTCTTCTCGATCTGACCAAGAGTCTGGATGACCGGAGAAATTTGTCGGTATATAAGGAATGCGTTCAAAATCGACAGAAACAGGAATTCCGCGAAGAGAAATGTTCATAGAACGCCCTCCCCGAAATAGCTGTAAGCGAGTGCTAACCCCAGGATCACGGGGGTGAGGATTTCTAAAATGTTCACAAAAAGCCTCCAAAAAGTTGACCTGGATCAAAAATTGGGGCCACCAGCTCTCAAATTGTTGTTTGAGGCATTGCCTAAAAAGGCGGTGACTTGGCTGTATTGTAGCGCGCGCTAAACAGTTGTCAACCCTGCTAAACACATTAGACGTAAAAAAACCCGCAAGCAGCAGGTTTTTGTCTCAGGCAGTAGATTTTTTAATGGCGTAACCGTTTTCGGTGTTCGATTACGGTACCGACAATGCTGATGAGAGTGATGTCTGACCGTAGGGAAGCGTAGTCGTCGTTCAATGGGGTCAACTCAAAGATCAATTGGCCTTCTGGCGTATAGCCCCTCGGCCTGTATTTTTTAAACGTCACTTCGCCCTTGTCGTTTTTAGCAACGACGAAATCGCCGGGGTTAGGCTGAACCAGCGGATCGACGATGATTTTATCACCATCATTGAATTCGGGAGTCATGCTATTACCCCGAATGTCCAGCGCGAACGCGTGATCGCTCGCTTTGATGTCGGTAATTAGATACTCATCAGCACCCCCTGGTGGATGATGATCGACCGCCTCTGGCCAGCTACCGGCCTGGACCCAGTTTATTTTTAGCACTTTATACAACCCCTTTTTGGACGCTATTGCATTAATTTCATAATTGTCATCATCAATATTGATGGGTTTTTGAAAATAATCGCCTGAATCGTTTTGTTTTAAAACTTCTTCAGCTTCCTTGTTGCTTTGATAAATATCTCCCTTATCGATATTTAACCTTGGTCCTTTGCCGGTTGCAAGCCAAAAAGGGTTTACCCCAGTAGCCCTGGCCGCGTTGGTCAAATTTGCGCCTTCAATCGACTGAGTGGAGCCGTTGAACCAAAAGGACACAGCAGACCGAGTGACGCCGCACTCGCGAGCCAGGTCAATCTTTTTTAGACCGGAATGTTGTAAAGCCCAAATTAACCGTTCTTGCAATGTGTTCATTCCAGGAAGCATAAAACTTTCGCTGTTAAGTGAGCTTGCATCAGGGATGTTGATTGTGCTATACATATCAGGCATGAACAAAGTAGAAGCAATAAACATTTTTGGAAGCGCCTCGGCTCTTGCCAGGGCGCTTGGGTTAACGCGAGGTCGCATTTCACAGTGGTCATCTGAGCTTGATCAAGCGCAGATCGATCGTGTGACTGGTGCCGCATACCGGCTGGGCTTAC
>CAIYCP010000567.1 GCA_903924715.1 uncultured beta proteobacterium | reverse complement strand
CTCAAACTTTCACGTAGCGCCTTGCCGCGCAACAAGGTTTTTATGCAAGTCTTTTCTGACACTGCTGCGATCGACGTATCGGACATCACTCCTTATCTGGGCAAACTGATTCGCTTTAGGCGAGATTTGCACGCCCACCCCGAACTACGCTTTGAAGAAGTGCGCACCTCAGACCAAGTGGCCGCTTACTTGCAAGAGCTGGGCTTAAGCGTGCATCGTGGCATGGGCAAAACGGGGGTGGTTGGCACCTTGCGCGGGAAAGGCGCTCAGTCAGGCGACCCCGCACGCGTGCTGGCCCTGCGCGCAGACATGGATGCCTTACCTGTCACTGAGCTGAATCAGTTTGAGCATGTCAGCACGAATGTTGGACGCATGCACGCCTGCGGCCACGATGGACATACCTCGATGCTGCTAGGTGGTGCCACACTGCTGGCGGCGAACCCCAACTTTAACGGTACCGTTCACTTTATTTTTCAGCCGGGCGAAGAAGGCGGCGCTGGTGCGCGCGCAATGATCGAAGACGGCTTGTTTGATAAGTTTCCGGCCAAAGCTGTGTTTGCCTTGCATAACTGGCCGGTATTGCCTGCTGGGCAAATGGGGGTCCGCGTTGGTCCCATGATGGCCGCCGCCAACCGTTTTGAAATTCGCATCAGCGGCAAAGGCGGCCATGCGGCGCTACCCCATCACAGCATCGACCCAATTCCGGTGGCCTGCACCGTCGTGGGTCAACTACAAACGCTGGTGTCGCGCGGTACTGATCCATTAGATAGCGCCGTGGTCACCGTTGGCAAAATTGAATCCGGCACGGTCGAAAATATTATCCCCAACGAAGCCGTCATTTCTGGCACCACGCGCGCCTTAACTCAAGAAACATTAAATCGATTAACCGAAGGCCTTGAGCGTATCAGCAAGCATATCGCTGCGGCCCACGGTGCTACGGCTACATACATCCACAAGCCAGGCTACCCAAGCACCGACAATCATCCCAAAGAAGCGCAGTTTATGGCGAAGATGATGGCAGCGACGGTGGGCACCGAAAATACCTTCGATAATATTCTGCCAGCCATGACTGCCGAAGACTTTAGCTTTATGTTGCTCAAAGTACCTGGTGCCTACGGCTTTATTGGTAACGGTAAGGGTGGCAAACCTGGCATTGGGTTGCACAACGCGGCCTATGACTTTAACGACGACATTCTGGGCGTAGGTGCCCAGTTTTGGGATCGCCTGGCGCGTGAGTGGTTCAACACACAGGCCGTCTGATGCGCCTACTCAGAACTGCACTGGTTGCCGCAGCGGTTTGGGCGCCTCTGATTGCGTGCGCGCAGACTCAAACTGCAGCCACCCCAGCCTGGCCCACTAAAGCCATCAAAATTATTGTGACCTACCCCACCGCCGGGGTCAGCGATAACGCCACACGCGTACTCGCCGAACGCTTGACTAAATCCTTAGGGCAACCGGTATTAGTTGAAAATCGGGCGGGAGCAGGCGGCACAGTTGGCGCAGATGTTGTCGCCAAAGCGGCGCCAGATGGCTACACCATTGGCTTTGCAGGCATCAGCGCTTTCTCGATTGGCCCACATGTCATGAAGGTCAATTACAACAGCTTGAAAGATTTTGCACCCGTCGCAGCGGCGATGTACTCACCTGTCTATCTATTGGCCACGTCAAAATTTACAGGCAACAGTTTTGAAGATGTCATCGCGTTAAGCAAAGCCAAGCAGGGCTCAATCACAGTCGCAACCTCAGGCTATGGCACGGTGGGCCACATCATGATTGAACAGCTGCGAAAAAAATCAGGGGCAGATATTACGAACGTGCCTTACAAAGGCGGCGGTCAAATTGCCACTGATGCGTTAGGTGGCCAGTTTGATCTGATGCTAGCCAACCCCTATGCCAATCTCAATAATTTAATTGCAGAAGGCAAATTTAGAGTGCTAGCCGTGGGCGCCCCGCAAAGACTTGAAAAATATCCTGACGTCAAAACCTTTGCCGAGCTCGGTTACCCCGAAGCCAATATGACTTCATTTTTTGGCTTCTTTGCACCTGCACGCACACCGCCTGCAATCATTGCCAAACTCAACACCGAAATCAACCGCGCGCTCAACGACCCTGAGGTCGCTGAAAAAATTCGCCGGTTAGAAAATCTAGTCGTGACCGGTGCGCCGGAATATTTTGGTG
>CAIYCP010000566.1 GCA_903924715.1 uncultured beta proteobacterium | reverse complement strand
CACTCTTTCCCTACACGACGCTCTTCCGATCTCCAGTGACGATTTCAAAGAAGGCCGTGCGGCGTTCTTAGAAAAACGCCCAGCGCAATTCAAGGGAAAATAAGCTGTCAGTCTTTTAGCAGGTCGCGCGTCAAAATAAAAAAGCCAGTAAATGAGATTGCTTCATTCGCTGGCTTTTTCTATGAAACGGTGTCTTATTCGGGTTTCATGCCGGTTGATTGAACGATCTGCCTTGAGACCTTGTAGTCATTCTCAATGTAATGCTTAAAGTCGACCGCATTCATATGGCCGACCTCACCGCCTAGGCTTGCGACCTTAGCGGTGACCGCAGGGTCAGCCAAGACCTTCATGACTGCTTGGCTCAGGGTATTGGCTTGGACGGCGGTGGTCCCTCTCGGGGCCATTAAGCCAATAAAAGTGAGGTGTTCGAACTTTGCCAAATTAAACTCGGCGACGGTCGGGATTGACTCGGCTCCTGGCCAGCGTTTGATCGAGGTCACAGCAAGGGGGCGGATTTTTCCTGCCTTGATCAGTGGCATGGCCGCCACAAGTGAAGACAGTACGACTGGAATCTGACCGCCCGCTAGATCGGTCAACGAGGGGCCAGAACCGCGATACGGGGCATGCGCAAGTTTGATGTTTGCGGCTTGATTCAGGAGCTCACCTGCGATGTGGCTCGGGGTGCCGATGCCCGCGCTGCCGTAGGTGATGGCATCTGGGCGTTTTTTTGCATCGGCCAGAAGTTGATCAAACGACTGATAAGGTGAGTTGGTGGGGACGACGATCACGCTGGGGCCCCACATGAGGTCGGCGATTGGGACCAAATCATCGATGGCGTAGCCGGCATCGGGAAATAACGTCGGATTAATCGTGTGATTATTGGCTGTGACGAGTAAGGTCAGGCCATCGGCTGCCGACTTTGCCACCAGTTGGGTTGCTAAATTTCCACCCGCACCGGGTTTGTTTTCAACCACGGCAATCGTATCAAGCAAGGGGCCAAGTTTTTCACCCACCATCCGGGCCATGGCATCTGCACTGCCCCCGGGGGCAACAATGACGACCATCTTGAGCGGGCCGTTGGCAGAGTGACTCAGCGACACACAGCTGCTAAGCGCAAGCGCGCCTAGCGCCTGAAGAACGAATCGGCGTGCGTTCATTTTTTTCAAAAGAGTTAGTCGCGCCTTGGAAACTGCATCACCAAAATCGAGGCACCTTGGGCGCCCGCGGTAATTTCAGGCGCGTCATCGTCGGGAGCCACAAAAAGCAAGTCGCGTTCTTTGGCGGCATTTGCGTTCAGTTGGCATTGACCGCGCAGCACCATCCAGTATTGCCCACGACCCTCTGTGGGGGCGGGGCCTTTGATCCGTGCGCCTGCTGCGGCTTGATAGAGGGTCGCGCCCAAGCCGTCGGCTTCAAATGGCACGACGTTTTGTTCAAGTACGCCAACCACGGCTTTGGGCCCCTCTGCGTCGCCCATCAGTGGTGGGACCAAACCCAGGCCGTGACGATAGTCTTTGGTGCGGCCCTTGAGCCCTTCTTTATAGTCCGGCATCCAGCGCGCGCCAGGATCCCAGCCGTTACGCAAGGTGTAGTACTCGATGCCCGTGCTGTGCGCGTGAATGGGGGCATAGGGTGTAAAACCCATGGCGTAGTGGACGGTGAGGCCCTCGATGGGTTTGATCCCGAATTTACCCTCGCCAGAAATAAAGACCTGAAACTGATCCGCCTGATGATAATGCCCAGGAATCGACATATCAGCCGCTTGTTCGACCAAAAAGGCAATCGGTTCAAGGGGGGGCGGAAACGCTTCGGGCTGTCGTGCCGGCATGCCAGTTGCCTTGCGTTCGACGGAGTTGATCCCAATGCAGGACGACACATGGGTGATCGTACCGTTGGGCAGTTTGTTGTAGTGGCGATGCGCAAGGGCGTGTTCGCGCGTAGCAAAGGATGGCATGTCGGACGATCCCTAAAAATGCAGGTTAATTATTTTGGTATGTTTAATCTTACCCGTCCAGAGCGCCTACTGTCGACTGGCGTCTTGTTTTTACAGCGAAAAGGGTGGTTTCGCGCTAGACTTTGCGTAGAAACAGAGGGTGAACCCACGGAGACATCGATGATGAAGCGGACCCGATTGCTGGCCTTACTCAGTGCATGCCTGCTCAATGCGGTGCTTTCTGGGGGCGTGCAAGCTCAGGGCGCTTACCCGGATCGACCTATTTCAATCTGGATCGGGTTCCCCCCAGGCACCTCAACCGATTCAGTGGGCCGCATTTTGTCAGACAAGATGAGCAAAGATCTTGGGCAGCCGATCATCATCAAAAATAAACCTGGAGTGGGGGGGACTCTAGCGCCTGCGGAAGTGGCCAAGTCGCAACCGGATGGGTATACCTTGCTGCTTAGTGCGACTGCGCCCATGGGCACGGCTGCGCATCTCATGAAAAATCTACCCTATTCGCCCTTAACGGATTTTTCGCCAATTGGTCAGACCTCGTGGTTACCATTTTTGCTTGTCAGCAATAAAACCAAAGGCCTCGATACGTTCGAAAAATTTATCGCCTACGCCAAGGCAAATCCTGATGTGTTGACCTACGCGACCATCGGCAACGGCACGACGAGCCATTTGGTCATGTTGATGTTGCTGACTAAAGCGGGTATCAAGATGGTACACGTGCCGTATCAAGGCAGTACGCAGTCTCAGGCCGATGTGATCGGCGGTAGCGTCGATGCTACGTTCGATACGATGGTGACTGTTTATCCGCATGTAGTTTCAGGTCGATTAAATGCCTTGGCGGTGAGCACAACGGGACGTACAGCGATGGATTCGTCAGTGCCAACAATCGAAGAAAAAGGAATTTCAAATTTTCATCTAGGCGCTTGGATTGGCATGTTCGCAGTTAAGGACACGCCCAAACCCATCATTGATAAGCTTCATGCCGCGTTGAACCGGGCCTTGAATGATCCAGATACCCAACGCAAGCTTGTGGCCTTAGGCACGGATGTTGTCAAGAGTGAAACGCCCGCTGAGTTTAAGCAGTTTGTTGCACAAAATTATAAACTTTGGGGTGAGTTAGTCGACATTGCAGGAATCGAGCGCAAGTAGGCGTGTAGGTAAATAAAGTGTTTGATGTGCCAGCGCTGTTGGTGTCTAGAGGTTTAATGCAGTTCAATTCATTTTTTAGAGGTTGACATGTTGTTTTCGTCTTTGCAGCGTTTAGTTGGTTTGGTGTTGGCGATATTTGTGTTTGGTTTTTCGAACTTAGTCCAAGCTGAGAGTCGCGCTGCGCTTGAACAGAGTTCGCAGGCGGCTTTACATTCTTTAATTGCAAAAGATGCAGTTGCTCGCGAACTGAGTCAGCGCGCAACTGCCGTGTTGGTGTTTCCAGACGTCAAAAAAGCGGGCTTAATTGTTGGTGGGCAGTTTGGCGAAGGCGTTTTGTGGCGCGCAGGTAAAGCAGTGGGTTACTACAACACGGGCGGCGCTTCGTATGGTTTTCAGGCCGGTGTGCAAGAGTATGGTTATGCCATGTTCTTCATGAAAGAAAGCGCGTTAAAGGCTCTTGATGTCACGCAAGGCTTTGAGGTTGGTGTGGGCCCAAGTATCGTGGTGATCGATCAGGGTAAGGGTGTCTCGCACACGACCACCACCATGCAAGAAGATGTCTATGCTTTTGTGTTCGATCAAAAAGGCTTGATGGCTGGCATTGGAATTCAGGGCAACAAGATCACAAAAATTAATAAGTGATTGTGTATATGATGCCTAGGCAAATGACGGGCTCAGCGTGACTCAGCCCACACTTAAATTGCCAGCGTTGCCTGCAGGCAGGCACTATCGTTTTCATACGATGACCAAGCCCTCTGGGGCTGAATGCAATATTGATTGTGAATATTGCTTTTACCTGCACAAGACTGAACTGCTCGAGCAACCCAAGCATGCGCGCATGGATGCGGCGACGCTTGAGCAATATGTGCGGCAATACATTGAGAGCCAAACCGGTGAGCAAGTCGTGTTTTCTTGGCAAGGCGGTGAGCCGACGTTGCTAGGCTTGCCGTTTTATGAAAAGGTTGTAGCCTTGCAGCGCAAGTATGCAAAGCCTAATCAAAAAATAGAAAATGATTTGCAAACCAACGGTATTGCACTTGATGCGGATTGGGTGCGTTTTTTAAAACTGAATAATTTTCATGTGGGTTTATCGATCGATGGCCCGCGTGAGTTGCACGATATCTATCGCAAAACTAACAATGGCAAACCGACCTTTGACTATGTGATGAGTGCGGCAAAACGTCTGGTGGATGCTGACGTATCGTTTGCAGCGTTGTGCGTGGTGAATCGCCGCAACGCACTGCATCCTAAAGAGGTCTACCGCTTTTTGGCTGACGAAGTCGGCACCTGGCGTGTGCAGTTTAATCCCGCGGTTGAACCGCGTGCGTTTAAGCAAGCGGCGCCGGCAAAAATGGATTTCTCTGCGGCACCTCTGCAAGATAGCGCTCGCGCAAAGCCGGGCCACCCGCTGTCAATCGTGACCGACTGGTCGGTTGACCCTGACGACTATGGCAGTTTTTTGTCGGGCGTGTGGGATGAGTGGTTAGTGACTGACTACGGTCGTGTTCATGTCAATCTGTTTGAAACGGCTGTGGCGCAAGCCGCGGGGATGCCCGCGCAAACGTGCACGCAGGCTGAGTTTTGCGGCAAAGGCTTGGCGCTTGAACATGATGGCACGGTGTATTCATGCGATCACTTCGTATATCCAGAATATAAACTTGGCACAATCAAACAAACACACTTGGGTGATTTGGCATTTTCAGCCACACAAGAAAAATTTGGAATGGATAAGCGCGATACCTTGCCTAAGCAGTGTCGCGAATGTGATTACTTAAAACTGTGCTGGGGCGAGTGCCCGAAAAATCGCCTGATCAAAACACGTGAAGGCGAAGTTGGGCTGAATTACTTGTGCTCAGGGTTGTATCGGTTTTATGAACACATTGGCCCAGATGTCGTTCGTATTTTGCGACAGCTGGGCCATTTGCGTTAGGCTGAACTCAGTCTAATTTTGGGCGGGCTTAGACACCATTTCCATCACGCGATCAAGATTGAAACTGCCTGGCTTTTGGCGTGGCGGAAACTCTCGAAAGCTTTGCAGCCACTGGCCCACATACGAGACGGCCGGCGCAATCGCAAACATGCGATCTAAATACCAGCGCTGATAACCCATGGCATGCTCTTGCTCGGCGCGTTCAAACGGATCCATACGCAGATTGGTGAGCGTGGGGGCGCGTAACTGGGTGAAGGGTTGCTGCCAGACTTTCAAGCCTTCAGACTCTTGTTTCAAGAAGGTGACTTTCCAGTTGTCATAACGCAAGGCCGCCACACTGCCGTCGTCTGTCCAGTAGATAAACTCTTTGCGCGGCCAAGTCGCCTCACCCTTGAGGGCTGGGCCTAAGTCATAGCCATCAAGATGCACCTTGTAGGTTGTGTCGCCGATCTTGCGACCCACTTTGAGATCAGCCTTCGCAGTTTTGTCGCCCGCGGCCGCCACAAGCGTGGTGAGCATATCTTCGTGCGAGGCAATTTCGTTATTAACCGTGCCGGGTTTGATGACGCCAGGCCACTTGATCATAGCTGGCACGCGGTAGCCGCCTTCCCAGTTGGTGTTTTTTTCACCTCTGAACATGGTGGTGCCACCATCGGGCCAGGTAAAGGTCTCGGCGCCGTTGTCGGTCGAATACATGATGATGGTGTTTTCGTCTAAGCCAAGCGCTTTGAGTTTTTCAAGCAACTGACCGACATGCCCGTCGTGTTCGACCATGCCATCCGCATACTCGCCTAAACCAGTTTTACCCTGTGAGGCTGCCTTGAGATGCGTAAAGATATGCATCCGGGTTGAGTTCCACCAGATAAAGAAAGGTTTCTTCTCTTGTTTGGCGCGATCCATAAAATCAAGCGTCTTGACCATGACCTCATCGTCGATGGTTTCCATGCGTTTGCGCGTCAATGGCCCGGTGTCGGTGATCTTGCCCCCAGCAAAGCTGTGGATCACGCCGCGTGGACCAAAGCGTTTTTTAAATTCTGCGCTTTTAGGGTAATCAGGGTTTTCGGGCTCTTCTTCGGCATTGAGGTGATACAGATTGCCAAAAAACTCATCAAAACCGTGCGCTGTAGGCAGCATGTCGTCACCATCACCTAAGTGATTTTTACCGAACTGACCCGTTTTGTAGCCTTTCGCTTTAAGCAGCGTGGCTAAGGTTGGGTCTTCTTTTTTCATACCCTCGGGTGTGCCTGGCAAGCCGACTTTGGTTAAACCCGTGCGAATAGGTGACTGCCCCGTAATGAACGCGGCCCGACCGGCGGTGCTGCTCTGTTGGCCATACCAGTCAGTAAACAGCACGCCCTCTTTGCCGATGCGATCGATGTTGGGAGTTTTGTAGCCCATCATGCCGTTGTTGTAGGCACTGATGTTGAACTGGCCGATATCGTCACCCCAGATGATCAGGATATTGGGTGGATCAGCAGCAAGCGCCTGGCCGGCTAAAAGAGTGCTGGCGATTGAGGCTGCGAGAAGAGTTTTTTTGAAGGTGAGCGTCATACAAACGGATCCATGAAAAGGTCTTGCCTAGGGCATCTTGTGCGAATCGTATCGCGTTTATGGGCGTTCGGCTAGCTAGTTCTGCGGCTATTGAAATAATTCAATTCCAACCCGATCAATGTGCTCACGCAAAGCGAGGTTATCGATAAGATCATAGGCGGTGAGATCGAGTGTGTAGGGCAAAAGTAAATCGTCAATCAGGATAGCGATGCTCGCGATTAAGTCGGGCGTAACGTTTTTGCCAAAGAGCGCGAGATCGATATCTGAGCCAGGTTTATGCGTACCCAATGCGCGTGAGCCATAGAGCACGACTTTGTCGATGGCGTCGAATTGTTTGAAGACGCCTTCAAGAGCATGAATTGTTTTAGGGCTTAGACCCGTATCCATTTTTGGCGTACGCTAATTAGCGATTTTTTTAAATTGTTCTGCAAAGGCTTGAAACGCCGGATAGAACGATTGGCAAATGCTATGAACAATCGCTTGGGCAGTCTCAATGTTGTACGTATGTGAGGTTTGATTGCGGGCTTCAATCATTTTCATCCAAACCTCGCCGTCTTGAATTAAGGCATTTTTAAAGGCCGAGCGGCTAGCGTCGCGCGAACCAATCAGATCAGCAATGCCTTGATAGGTGAGGTAGTCTTTGAGTACGTTCCAGGCAAGTTCATGCGTGAACTCGAAGCCCT
>CAIYCP010000565.1 GCA_903924715.1 uncultured beta proteobacterium | reverse complement strand
GTGAAACCGTGTTGTCGGATGATCCTGAACACCGCGCGCTACCTTTGGCCTGGAGTCCGAGTGGCTGGGGTGTGTACATCAACACTCTTGGGCGCGTTGAACATGACCTGGGTGCCGAGCACACAAATGAGTATGCGATTGCGTTAGAAGATGCAACGCTTGATTTTTTTCTGTTTGCTGGTGAGCCCGCTGAAATCCTGAACCAATATACGCAACTGACGGGCCGCGCTGGCCAACCCGCGTTATGGACGATGGGCGTGTGGGTTGAACAGCCCCAGGGTCATAGTGCAACCCAAACGGCTGAGATGATCGCTGACTTTCGCGCCCAACAGGTGTCGGTTGATGGGGTGCTGATGTTGCCGCCTGCCGCCTGGACTTACCAAGACTCGAAGTTGCTCCCTGATTGGGATCACGCTCGGTTTCCTGACCCCAAGCAAGTCATCGGTGTCTTCGGTAAGCATGCGGTCCATCTATGTATGCATACGATACCGGCATCGATTGCAGGGACGACCAATTTCACTGAGCTCGAAGACCGTGGTTGGTTGCTTGCAAACGAAGCTGGAGACGCACATGTGTTTGAAGGCGTTGCTGCGACGGGTGGCAAACCTTTTGGTCTGTTGGATCTGACGCATCGTGATGTCTTGAATATGTGGTCAGAGCGCCATCGACATCTTGCGGAAGACGGTGTCGGTGCGACTGCCTGTGACGTGCAATTTGATATTCCTGACACGGTGGTCGCGCGTGGTGGTGAAACGGGCGCAGTATTACGCTCAATTTATCCGGCGTTGGCTCGGCGTGCGTTGTTTGAAGCCGCTGCAGGTCACCGTGTGCCACCAGAGGGTGTGGTGTTTAGCTCAGATTTGTTTGCAGGTGCCCAACGCCTGCTTTGGCAGAGTGCACCGCGCGTTCCAAATACTTGGGCCGGACTCCAGCACACCTTGCGTACTGCATTGTCGATTGGTGCGAGTGGCGTGCCGGTACAAATGCATGCCTTGGGCAATGCTCAGGCGCCCACCGATCAGATGACGCCAGAGTTATATTTGCGCTGGCTCGGGATGGCGGTTTTTTCAGCCAACTTCGCATTCCAGTCCAATCCTAAACTGATTCCGACGGGGTTTGATGAGACCACGCGCGCACATATTCAAACTTGGTTGCAGTGGCGCTACCGTTTAATCCCTTACGTGTTGGGTGCGATTGAAGACGCTGCGCGCACTGGCTTGCCAGTACAGCGTTCGATGGCAATGTCGTTTCCTGCTGATGCCGAGGCGCAACGCTGGGATACACAATACATGTTGGGCCCCGCAGTGTTGGTGGCGCCTGCGATGCAATCTGGCACCGAACTTAAAGTCTATCTGCCTAAAGGCGAAGCCTGGTGGGATTTAAATACAGGCTGGCGCTATGAGGGCGGCACTGTTTGGACAATCTCTTGCGGGCTCGGTACGATTCCAGCCTTTGGCCGTGAAGGGCATATGCTGTGCTTAGGGCCTACTGCCAAACATACTGGCGAGTTCAACTCTGCCCGCATCCTGGATGAAGTTTGGATGTTTGGAATGCCTGTTCATAATCCAGTGGTCATGCGAAACAAGATTCGTGTGATGCAGATGCAGGGCTCAAGCTATATCAAAGGGCTTGAGGGCTTGCGCATTGCGCCAAGCGAAGGCCTCGAGGTCAAGCGCCGCGGTGCCGAAGTGCGGATTTCTCGCGCTCGCTAAAGTAGGTCTAGCCCCCGCCGGCTCGTGACTGTGCGCCAATCAATTTCATAGACGAGGCTTTTGATGAAACCCAATTCGCCCTTGCCAACGCATAACCGTTATCCCTATTCCATGATTGACCAACGCCAAGATTTTAGTTGGCCTGAGGGTAAGCGCTTGGCGTTTTATGTTTGTTTTAATCTCGAATACTTTGCTTTTGGTGCGGGCATGGGCTCGGATGTCGGTTTGGCAAACCCTGCGCCGAATCACCGCAGCTATGCGTGGCGCGATTATGGCAATCGAGTTGGCTTGTCGCGCATGCTTGATTTGATGGATGAGCTGGGCCTGCCTGCGTGCCATAACGTGAACACCTTCTTGTACGATGCTCATCCTCAAATGTTTGAGCGCATCCGTCAGCGTGGTGATGAAATCATCGGCCATGGGCGTACAAATTCTGAGCGACACTCGGGGATGTGGGAGGCTGATGAGGCGCGTTGGTTGGCCGAGGCGACTGATGCAATCACGCAAAATGAAGGTAAGCCCCCTACAGGGTGGATGAGCCCCTGGCTGTACGAAACCAATTTGTCGCCTGATCTTTTGCAAGAAGCGGGCTATAAGTATTTACTGGATTGGCCCTGTGATGATCAGCCGATTTGGATGAAGACGCGAGCAGGAAAAATTTTGTCTGTGCCCTATCCGATCGAAGTCAATGATTCGCCAGCCATCGTCTTTAGAAATAAATCGGCAGCCGAGTTTGGCGACATGATTGTTGAGCAATTTGAAGAGATGTTGCTGCAAAGCGAAAAGCAAGCACTTGTCTGCCCAATTGCGTTACATACTTTCGTGGTGGGTCAGCCCTTCAGGATGGGCCATCTGCGTCGAGCGCTCAAGCATTGCGCTGAGCATCCTAAAAAGGATATGGTTTGGTATACCCGACCAGGCGATATTGCAGACTACTGCTATCGCTTGCCTGACGGTACGCTTGCTTAATTTAGATCTCTGAGTTCGCGTCTTAAAATCTTACCCACGTTTGATTTGGGTAATTCACTTCTGAACACAATTTGTTTGGGGCGTTTGTAATTGGTGAATTGCTCTTTGCAATAGGCTTGAATCTGCTGCTCAGTGAGGCTTGGATCTTTTCTCACGACAAACAATTTGACGGCCTCTCCAGTGTGCTCATCGGGCACGCCAATGACAGCGCATTCTAAAATGCCCGGCAGACGAGAGATTACTTCCTCGAGTTCATTAGGAAACACTTTGAAGCCCGAGATGACGATCATGTCTTTCTTGCGATCGATGATTTTGACGTAACCATTTTGATCCATAAAACCGATATCACCGGTTTTAAAGAAACCTTCAGCGGTCATGACCTTGGCTGTTTCTTCTGGCCTGTTCCAATAGCCCGCCATGACCTGTGGTCCCCGTATTGCGACTTCTCCTGGTGAGCCGAGCGGTACCGGTAGGCCCTCGTCATCCAGAATTTGGATTTCGGTACTCGGTACGGGCAGGCCAATGGTTCCGGTGTAGTGTTCGATTGTGGTGGGGTTGACGCAGGCGACGGGCGAAGTCTCAGAGAGCCCATAGCCCTCAACAATGGGGGTGCCAGTTAATTGCTGCCAACGATCCGCGACTGTTTTTTGAACGGCCATGCCACCGCCAATGCTCACCAGCAAGTTTGGCAATTGAATCTTGGCAAAGGCAGGGTGGTTCGTCAGGGCGTTGAACAACGTGTTCACCCCAGGGAAAATATGAAGGTCAGGATGTTGGCTTAAAAGTTTGATTAAGCCGGGCAGGTCTTTGGGGTTTGGCACCAGAATATTTAAACCACCCTCGCGAAGCCCGACCAGCGCGCATGAGGTCAGCGCAAAGATGTGATACAGGGGCAACGCACACAAGAATACCAATTGCTCGATCGGACGGCGATGCAAGGCCGGTGCAAGCCAGGCATCCACCTGCTCAACATTGGCCAAAATGTTTCGATGCAGCAGGACTGCGCCCTTAGAGACTCCCGTCGTGCCGCCCGTGTACTGTAAAAAGGCCACGCTGTCTTGCGTCAAGATCACTTGCCGCGTGGGGTGTCGACTGCCAGTTTTAATTGTTTGCGTAAAAGTGACAGAGCCCGGTAGGCTCCACCTAGGCACCAGTTTTTTAACGTGGCGCACGACAAAGTCGACTATTTTTCCTTTGAGTCCCAGATGTTCGCCCAGGCTGGTCACAACGGCGTGCCTGACCGGTGTTTTGCCTTGAAGACTCTCAAAAACATGTGCAAAATTTTCAAGCACGATTAATACGCTAGCCCCACTGTCATTGAGTTGATGTTCAAGTTCGCGGGCGGTGTAAAGGGGGTTGGTGTTGACGACCACGTAGCCCGCCCGCAAGATGCCGAGCATGACAATCGGAAACTGCAAGATGTTAGGCAGCATGACCGCCACCCGTGCGCCCGGCTCTAGCCCAAGCGTTTGCAGGTAATTGGCAAAACATTGTGATTGAATATCAAGCTGCGCGAAGGTTAGCGCTTTACCCATGCATAGGTAGGCGTTGCGGTCGGCGAAACGGCGAAACGAGCCCTCAAACAAATCAATCAGTGAGGAGTACCCAGAAATATCAATATTTTCAGGGACACCCTCTGGGTAGTGGCTGAGCCAAGGCTTGGTGGGTAGCGGTGTTTGCGTCATCGTTGTCATCGAGCCTGGGTGTCTTTGGTCGCGGGGACTCTGCGCCAATAGTAGTCGGCGGCACTCGGTTAGTACCATTAGCGTTTTAACTAATAGACAACAGATTTATTATCATAAAAAATACGAACGATCGTGCTATTATTGTTTAAAATAATAGAAATTATCGGTGTCAATCCAAATGAAACTCGCGCAAGCCCCAATGATCCAAACCACGCAGCAGGCGCACGCAGCTCATTCAAAGGGGGCGCTCACCAAGGCGATGATCGTCGACCGCGCATTGCAGATCGCAAGTCAGCAGGGGCTTGAGGGGCTGACGGTTGGACACTTGGCCGAAGTGCTCGCGATGAGTAAAAGTGGTGTCTTCGCACACTTTGGCTCGCGCGAAGCGTTGCAGCTTGCGGTCGTGCGAGAGTACTACCGGCGATTTGAGTTGCGGGTGTTCGAACCCGCCTTGCGCGAGCCTAAGGGGCTACCACGCCTTCAGCAAATGATTAATCTGTGGATGCAAACCAGTGTCCAAGAATTAAGTGCTGGATGCATTTTTATTTCTGGGGCGGTCGAGTTTGATGATCGCTCTGGCCCAGTGCGCGACGAACTTGTTCATAGCGTACAAACTTGGCGTGCTGCTTTGCGGCGTGCAATTGAGCAGGCGGTCGAAGTGGGAGACCTTAAAAAACACTGTGAGCCTGAGATCATGTTGTTTCAAATTTACAGCTACGTGCAAGGCTTGCACCACGATGTTCGGTTTTTAAAGCTTTCAAAAAGCGTCGAGATTGCGACGCAATCTATCCAACACGTCATTGATCAAAACAGGAGTTCACGTGCCTAGTTACACCGCGCCTTTACGAGATATGCACTTTGTGATGCATGAAGTTTTAAATGTTCAAGAAGTCTTTAAATCATTGCCTGCGCATCAAGAGATCGACCAAGATACGATTCAGCAGATTCTTGAGCAAGCCGCCAAATTTGCAAAAGAGATCGTCCAGCCGTTGAATCAAATCGGCGATAAAGAAGGCTGCACACGCCACGACGATGGCGCGGTCACGACGCCGGTTGGGTTTAAAGAGGCGTATGAACAATATGTTCAAGCAGGTTGGCCTGCTTTAGCCTGCAGCCCCGAGTATGACGGCCAAGGCTTACCGGTTTTGCTCAATACAGTTTTATACGAAATGCTGAATTCGGCCAATCAAGCCTGGACCATGTATCCAGGTCTGTCGCACGGCGCGTATGAATGCTTGAAGGCACACGGTACGCCCGAGCAAAAATCGTTGTATTTAAAAAAACTTGTGTCAGGGCAATGGCTTGGCACCATGTGTTTGACCGAACCCCACTGCGGCACCGACCTTGGTCTGTTAAAAACAAAAGCTGAAGCGCATGGTGACGGCAGCTATGCCATTACCGGAACAAAAATATTCATCTCAAGCGGCGAACATGACTTGGGTCAAAATATTATTCACCTGGTGTTGGCCCGTTTGCCCGATGCGCCGACCGGTACAAAAGGGATCTCGTTGTTTGTAGTGCCAAAATATTTACCCAATGAACTGGGTGACATCAGTGCGCAAAATAAAAATACGCTCAGTTGTGGTTCACTTGAAGACAAGATGGGTATTCATGGTAACGCGACGTGCGTGATGAACTTTGACGGTGCGTGCGGCACGCTCGTGGGAGAACCGCATCAAGGGTTACGTGCGATGTTCATCATGATGAATGCCGCGCGCCTTGGGGTGGGGATGCAAAGCGTGGGCTTAACTGAAGTCGCCTACCAAAACTCGGCGGCGTACGCGAAAGAGCGTTTGCAAATGCGTAGTTTAAAAGGGGCCCAAGCACCCGATAAAGTGGCTGATCCGATTATTGTTCATCCAGATGTGCGTCGTATGCTGTTGACCCAGCGCGCCTACGCTGAGGGTGCGCGCGCCTTTGCGTACTGGGTCGCGCTCATGATTGACATAGAACAAAATCACCCTGATCCAAACGAGCGTGAGGCCAATGCAGATCTTGTGACGCTGCTAACGCCGATTGTAAAAGCTTTTATCACGGATAACGCCTTTGCGGCGACGAGCGAAGGCTTACAGGTTTTTGGTGGACACGGCTATATCGCTGATTGGGGGATGGAACAGTTTGTGCGCGACTCGCGCATTAATATGATCTACGAAGGGACCAATACCATTCAGTCACTTGATTTACTGGGCCGTAAAGTGCTTTCAGATATGGGCGCTAAACTAAAAAAGTTTGGCAAAATCATCGAAGCCTTCATTGAAAAAGAAGGGGTTCGTAAAGAAATGGCCGAATTTATCGACCCCTTGGCTGAGTTGGCGGATAAGGTTGAAAAACTGACTAAAGAAATTGGTTTGAAAGCGATGCTGAATCACAACGAAGTGGGGGCGGCTGCGGTGCCTTATCTGCGTGTGCTGGGTCATCTGGTCTATGCCTATCTATTTGCCCGGATGGCAAGGGTTGCGCTTGATAATAAGAAAAGCAACGATACCTTTTATGAGGCCAAACTGGCGACCGCACGTTTTTACTTTGCGCGTTTGTTGCCCGAAACCGCCTCGCAAATTCGTTTTGCACGTGCCGGCGCTTCAAGCTTGATGAGTTTAGATGCGGCATTATTCTAAAAATAGTACAGACATAATTTAAATACCTTTAACAAAATACCTATTGCAGCAAAGAGGATCTTTTCAATGCAAATCAATCGACCTATCCGTAAAGTGGCGGTGTTAGGCGCTGGGGTAATGGGCGCGCAAATCGCGGCGCATTGTGTCAATACCGGCGTACCCGTGATTTTGTTCGACTTGGCGGCGCCCAATGCAAGTGACGGAAAACCACAAAACAAAAATGCGATCGCCCTTAAGGCCATCGACAATTTAAAGAAACTAAGCCCAGCGCCGCTTGCACTGACAGCGACCGCCGATTTAATACAAGCTGCCAATTACGAAGATGATCTGGCGCGGTTGGCAGACTGCGATTTGGTGATCGAGGCGATTGCCGAGCGCCTAGACTGGAAGCATGCGCTTTATGAAAAAGTGGCACCACATATTGCACCCCAGGCGATTTTTGCAACGAACACCTCGGGCCTTTCTATCACCGAGTTGTCTGCTGGCTTTTCTGGGGATTTAAAAAAGCGGTTTTGTGGGGTGCATTTCTTCAATCCCCCGCGCTATATGCATTTGCTTGAACTCATTCCCTTGCCCGATACTGACCCGGCCATTCTTGATCAGCTCGAAACCTTTATGACGTCGACCATGGGTAAGGGTGTGGTCCGCGCCAAAGATACACCTAACTTTGTGGGCAACCGTGTAGGCGTCTTCGCGATCTTGGCAGTGTTTGCCGAGGCTGAGAAATATAAACTAGGTTTTGATGTGGTCGATGCCATCACCGGTAGCAAACTAGGCCGCGCAAAATCTGCAACATTTCGTACCAGCGATGTCGTCGGTTTGGACACCCTAGCCAACGTGATCCGAACAATGGAAAACGGCTTGAAGCAAGACCCCTTCATAGAACTATTCAAAGTGCCCGCTATATTGGCTTCTTTGATTTCGCTTGGGCGGCTCGGACAAAAAACCAAGGCGGGTTTTTTTAAAAAAGAAGGCAAGGCCGTTTTGGTGTTGAACCCTGAAACGAAAGAGTACGAACCCTCGAGCGCAACGATTGCGCCGATTGTTGAGCGCATTCTTAAAAAACCTGTCGCTGAGCGCTTTGCCTTGCTGCGCGAAACCGACGACCCACAAGCGCAGTTTTTATGGGCAATTTTCAGAGATATTTTTCACTACATTGCCGTGCATCTAGAATCGATCGCAGACTCGGCACGCGAAATTGATTTTGCGATGCGTTGGGGTTATGGTTGGGAGCATGGCCCTTTTGAAGACTGGCAAGCTGCGGGTTGGAGTCAAATTGCAGGCTGGGTCAAAGAAGATATTGAGCAAGGCAAGGCACTTTGTCGTGCGTCTTTGCCTGACTGGGTATTTAAAGGACCAGTGGCCGAGCGTCAAGCCGTGCATACACCCGAGGGCTCTTGGTCGGGCGAACAAAAAAAGTATTTGCCAAGGTCAAACTTACCGGTTTATCAAAAGCAGGTATTTCGAGCACCTTTGTTGGGTGACGGCTCTGCAGATCCTCGCAGTGCGGGTCAGACAATCTTTGAAAACACAGATCTTCGCGCCTGGGTCGAACCGGCACAGCCACAGGTATTGATTGTGTCGTTTCGCTCGAAGATGAACACCTTTAGTTCAGACGTCTTGAGCGGAATCCAGCAGGCGATCACTTTGGCTGAAGCACAGTACGCGGGCGTGGTGATCTGGCAGCCGACTTCTTTGCAATTGGGTGCACCCGGTGGCCCATTCTCAGCGGGCGCAAATCTAGAGGCGGCCTTGCCTTTGGTGATGAAGGGTGGCCCCAAAGGGGTCGAGCCCTTTGTGCAGTTATTTCAAGACACGATGATGCGGGTCAAATACGCACAAGTGCCCGTTGTCTGCGCAGTCTCGGGTATCGCGCTTGGTGGTGGTTGCGAGTTGGTATTGCAGTCTGCTAGACGTGTTGCCACGATTGAAAGCTATATTGGTTTGGTTGAAATCGGGGTGGGCTTGTTACCTGCGGGTGGTGGGTTAAAAGAAGCTGCTATTCGCGCCGCGCGTGGTGTTGAAAAAATCGGACAGGCGCCGCAGGCTGCAAACTTCTTGAACTTCATCACGGCTTCGTTTGAAAATGCTGCGATGGCCAAGGTATCGGTTTCGGCACACGATGCCGTCAAAATGGATTATTTAAAAACTGACGACATTATTGTCGCCAACGTGTATGAGCTGCTGGCTCAAGCGCAGGCGCAAGTTAAAGCGATGCATTACGCGGGCTATCGTCCTCCGGTTCAAACGCCGATTGCAGTGGCGGGTCGCTCGGTGGCTGCAACCGTGATGGGGCAATTAGTCAATATGCGCGAGGGTGGTTTTATTTCAGAGCACGACTGCTTCATCGCTAAAAAAATTATCGATGTCATCACTGGGGGCGATGTTGAAGCAGGCACCTTAGTCACTGAAGAATGGCTGCTTAAACTTGAGCGTCAGGCCTTTATTGAACTGATTGCCCACCCCAAGTCAATCGAACGCGTCATGGGCTTGCTGCAAACCGGCAAACCTGTTCGTAATTAAGAGAAAGATTAAAAAGGAAGTGACTGATGAAAAACCTTCAAGACGCTTATATCGTCGCGGCCACGCGCACGCCAGTTGGCAAATCAGGGCGCGGTGCGTTGCGCTTCACCCGGCCCGATGACTTGTTTGCTCAGACGCTGAAGAATCTGTTGTTGCAGGTGCCAGCGCTTGATCCTCAGGCGATCGAAGACGTGATTGTTGGCTGCGCCATGCCAGAAGCCCAGCAAGGCTTTAACGTGGCCCGCATTGCCTTGTTGTTGGCAGGCCTGCCAAATTCTGTGGGTGGGATGACGGTTAATCGCTTTTGTTCGTCGGGGTTGAATGCGATCGCAATGGCGGCTGATCGGATTCGTGTGGGCGAAGCTGATGTGATGATCGCGGGCGGTGTTGAATCAATGAGTATGGTGCCCATGAGCGGCAATACGCCTTCTTTGTCGCCCAATGTGTTTAAAGACGAAAATGTGGGCATTGCATACGGCATGGGCTTAACTGCTGAAAAAGTCGCACAGCAATGGAAAGTCACTCGCGAAGCGCAAGACGCTTTTGCTTTGTTGTCGCATCAAAGAGCGTTGGCGGCGCAGGCTGCGGGCGAATTTAATGCTGAAATCTTTGCAGTTGAGCTCGCGCAACGCAAAATGAATCTTGAGCAGGGCGCGGTGGATGTTTCGTGGAAAGCGTTTACGCAAGACGAAGGCCCGCGTGCGGATACCTCGCTTGAGGGCTTGGCCAAACTGCGTACCGTGTTTGCGGCAAGGGGTAGCGTCACCGCCGGCAATAGTTCACAAACCTCAGATGGTGCGGGCGCGGTGCTCTTGATGAGCGAAAAGGCGCTTAAACAATTTAACGTGACGCCCTTAGCCCGCTTCGTAAGCTTTGCGGTTAAGGGCGTTGCGCCCGAGATCATGGGCATAGGTCCTAAAGAGGCGATCCCCGCTGCCCTTAGGTTGGCGGGCCTCAAACAAGATGATCTGGATTGGATTGAACTCAACGAAGCCTTTGCTGCGCAATCCTTGGCAGTGATTCAAGACTTGCAGCTTGATCCCGCGAAAGTAAACCCTCTGGGTGGCGCGATTGCACTCGGACATCCGTTGGGGGCCACCGGCGCAATTCGCAGTGCTACAGCGATTCACGCCTTGCACCGTCGTCATCTGAAATACGCGATGGTGACGATGTGCGTGGGCACGGGGATGGGTGCTGCAGGGATTTTTGAGCGCTGCTAAATTTGTTGCTGCGAGATAAAAAACTGCCGCGAGTCGAAGGATTCGCGGCAGTTTTTTAATCGTACTTCACGCCCACTCGGTTTTTACAAACCTTGCTGGGCGTTAACAACTTGAAAGCTTAGAATCTCCAACCCAAACCGACCATAACATCCATGCC
>CAIYCP010000564.1 GCA_903924715.1 uncultured beta proteobacterium | reverse complement strand
CTCGGCGCGAATCCCTGCAAATCCCTTGCTTGAGCGTGCGGGCGGCACCATCTTGCGGGCAGAGACCGCGGCGGCCTTAGCTGAAAAAATGGGTGTTCCGTCTGAGGCTTTTGTAGAAACCTTAGCTCAATACAACGCGGCGCTCGCTGACGGCGCTCTGCAGGCCCTCGCGGTTTCGCGATCCGTTAAAGTCTCCCCCATGCCGATTGTTCAGGCCCCACTGATGGCCATTCCGATTTGTCCTGGGATCACCTATACGATGGTGGGTATCGATATTGATGCACAGGCACAGGTGCTTGATTCAAACTCAACACCGATCCCAGGCCTGTTTGCTGCGGGCGCAACCACAGGTGGACTCGAAGGAGGTCGAGACTCTGCGTATATCGGTGGTCTGATTAAATCGGGTAGTTTTGGCTTGCTCGCGGCAGAGCGAATTGCCGCACTAGAAGGTAAGTCTGTATTGATCGAACAACCTAAATCGACTGTGACCGAAGAAACCACTTCCATGACAAAGCCATCCAGAGATCTTGCAGAAAACGTCGTTCAAGGTTTGGCGCGCTTTCCGATCTTGCGAGGGACGATCCGTTTTGGCAAAGTGGTCGCAGTAGGTTTATCCCTAGTGGTCGCCGTGCTGATCTACACGCTATCATCAGCTTCTTTAGGCGGCTTGAGTGCGCTGTTGGGGCTTGGTGTCGGGTTGCTTGTGTTGGTGGTTGTTTTAGGTGTTGTTGAGCTCGTTAAGCTGATCACAGAGTTTTTGATGCCTGAGTAGATAAGATTGAATTGAATTCAAAATAAGAAATCGTTCTTAGAATTGTGAGAAAAAATGAAAGTCTTTGTGAGAAAAATTCTCGTAAGCCTGCTCTGTATCGCAATCGTTCCATGCACCTATGCTGCCTACCCCGAACAACCTATTAAATTAGTCGTGCCGTTTCCTGCTGGGGGGACAACCGATGTTCTGGCACGAATTCTGGCCGCCAAGCTGACTGAGCGGATGGGGCAACCCGTGGTGGTTGATAACCGAGGTGGTGCCGGAGGCACAATTGCTGCAATGGTCGTTGCAAAGAGTGCGCCCGATGGTTATACCTTTATCTTAGGTACCAATGGCACGCATGCAGTGAACTATGCGTTGGCACCCAAGCCAACCTATCACCCATTAAATGATTTCACACCCGTTACCACCGTTGCTGAAGTGCCAAACGTGTTGGTCGTTTCATCAAAATCACCGTATAAGACACTTGCTGAATTAATCTCGGCGGCTAAGGCGAAGCCGGGCGAATTGAGTCATGCCAGCACTGGGATCGGTGCTTCTCCTAGCTTAAGTTTCAATGTTTTAAAAAGTATGAGTCAGATCGATGTGATCGAAGTGATGTACAAGGGCGGCGCACCGGCGTTGACTGCACTTTTTTCAGGAGAGGTGACGTTTGGCTTTGATGGGGTCGCCACCTCAACGTCGCACATTAAAGCTGGCACGTTGCGCCCCTTGGCTGTAAGCAGTACCTATCGAATCCCAACCTTACCTGAGGTGCCCACGATTGCCGAAAGTGGGTATCCTGGTTTTGATGTGGCGGCCTGGTACGGCGTTTGGGCGCCCGCCCAAACGCCTGCCGCGATTGTCCAAAAAGTGAATGCTGAGCTCAACGTTATTTTGAAGATGCCCGATGTACGTGAAAAATTTGAAGGGGTTGGCGCAAAAATGATGGGTGGTTCGGTAGAAGATTTTGTTGCCTTCAATAAAAAAGAATTTGATCGGTGGACGACCTTTATTCGTGCATCCGGCATGAAGTCGCAAGAATGATGCTTGGATCGAGTATTTAAATGAGCCGTTTGAAAAATAAACTTAAGCTATTGCTGTTCAAGATATCGCCTCATCTCGCCCTTGCGTTAGGCGTTGAGTTTCCGCTGAAATCGGCCAATCGCTCGTTTCTGGAAAATGAAATCTTTGCTTTCTTGAATGCATTTTTGAAACAACGACCCGACAGCGCACGCTGTTTATTTTTAGGTACCGATAAGCGCAGTTGGCATTATCCAAAACTGCTCACGGCGCAGTTTTATACGATGGATATTGAACCTAAAAAAGCGATCTATGGGCACCGTGGGCACCATACGGTTGGGTCTGCGGCGGCCTTGACGCAACATTATGAACCGCATTCGTTTGATGTCATTATTGCAAACGGACTCATTGGCTTTGGAATGAATCAGCAACCGGATTGCGACGCACTATTAGCGGGTTCGCATGCGCTGCTTAAAAAAGATGGTTTGCTTGTACTGGGCTACAACGATGGTGTTGAGTTTGTCAATTTCAAAGTGCGTGAAGTCGCGAACTACAAATTATTTGAAGAATTTGTTCCGAACCATCTGGCCTTGACGAGTAGTCAGTATGAGTTTGGTGATCATATGTTTGTTTTTTTAAAGCCTGTATGAACGCGCGTAAAAGGATGTCAAATGAACGCCATACACACTGAATACGTTAAATCGTATGCAAAGACGATTTTTTTGTCAGCGCTATTCTTGGTGAGTGCAAGTTTTAATAGCGTTGCGCAAACCTGGCCAACGGCTCGGCCAGTAAAAGTGATCGTCCCTTCAGCACCTGGAGGTAGCTCTGATCCTCTGGCGCGATTAATGGCTGAAGAGCTTGGCGTAGCCCTAGGCGGCAACTTTGTGGTTGAAAATCGCCCGGGAGCGAACGGTAACGTAGGCGCGTCCTTTGCAGCCAAGGCTGAGCCCGATGGGTACACCATTTTATTTTCGTGGCCAGGCACCCTGATTTCTGCGGTCACGATGTATAAGGCCAAGCCTTTTCATCCAATCAACGATTTTGAACCCATCGTATTGATTGGTTCGATCCCCAATGTTATTACGGTTGATGCACGGTTGCCGATCAAGTCGTTGAACGATTTGACCGACTATGCAAAGAAAAATCCCGGCAAATTGAACTTTGGTTCGACGGGCAGCGGAAGCTCTTGGCACCTCGCGGCCGAACTCTATAAGAAAGTGACGGGTGTGCAGATGGTGCATGTGCCCTACACCAGCCCGGCTGCCGTAAATAAAGATTTAATTGGCGGTGATTTGCAGGCGGTGTTTCCGGGCACGATGGCGATTGCGAGCTTAGTCAAAGATGGTCGCTTGCGTGCGCTCGCCATCATGGCCGATACACGTACAAGCGTCTTGCCCGATGTGCCAAGCACAAAAGAGCTAGGTTTCCCAGAGCTTGAGTCTACGACCTGGTTTGCCTTTCTGGCACCAAAAGGCACTTCGCCAGAGGTGGTGAAAAAAATCAATCAAACCGTGAATACTTTGCTCACCAAGCCCGCCTTGCAAGAAAAAATGACTAAGCTTGGATATACCATTCTTGGTGGTACACCGCAGCAATTAACCGATTACATGAAAAGCGAGATTGTGAAGTGGGGCGAGGTCGTCGAGTTTTCGGGTGCAAAAATAGACTGATGATTCGATGCCCATGGTGTGAAGGTTTTGATCAGTATCGCGAGTATCACGATACGGAGTGGGGCGTGCCAGTTAAAGACGACCGCAAGTTGTTTGAGCTCTTGATCCTTGAGGGTGCCCAGGCGGGCTTGTCTTGGGCAACGGTGCTAAAAAAGCGTG
>CAIYCP010000563.1 GCA_903924715.1 uncultured beta proteobacterium | reverse complement strand
TCCCTTCTTTACGGTTCGTGAGACGCTGCGTATTCAGTCTGGTTATTTTGGTTTTCGTCACAACGATGATTGGATCGACGAAATTTTGGCGAATTTGGGTCTAACCGATAAGGCCGATGAAAATATGCGGGCGTTGTCGGGTGGCATGAAGCGTCGCGTCTTGGTTGCCCAAGCACTCGTGCATCGCCCCCCTGTGATTGTGCTTGACGAGCCCACTGCCGGCGTTGATGTTGACTTGCGCCGCAGCCTCTGGGAGTTCATCTCACGCCTGAATCGTCAGGGCCACACGATCATCCTGACCACGCACTACCTAGAAGAAGCTGAGATGCTGTGCAATCGCACCGCCATGCTAAAGGGCGGGCGCATCGTTGCCCTCGATACGACAAAAGCCTTGCTCGCGCGCGCGGGTGGCAATCTCGAGCAAGCATTTATACAAATTATGAACGCCGAACCCTCTAAATTTTCCGAGGTGTCGGCATGACCGCCCCCCTCCTGACCGCACGCCCAGGCGCAGGCTCTGGCTTTCCAACCCTGCTCGGCAAAGAGTTACTGCGGTTCTGGAAAGTCAGCTTTCAAACGATTGCTGCGCCCGTCATTACCGCGGTGTTATATCTGGTGATCTTTGCCCAGGTGTTGCAAGATCGCATCCAGGTATACGGAACGGTGCCCTACACCGCCTTTTTGATTCCAGGATTGATGATGATGAGCATGTTGCAAAATGCCTTCGCCAATCCCTCTTCATCATTAATACAAAGCCGAGTAACGGGCAATCTTGTTTTTGTGCTGTTGCCGCCGATCTCGCATCGCGAATTTTTTAGTGCCTATGTACTGGCGGCAATCGTGCGCGGGCTGGCCGTCGGCACCTGCGTCTGGCTTGTGTCTCTGTACTTCAGCACGATGCCGATTAAACACCCGCTCTGGGCAATGGTTTTTGCATTTTTATCTTGCGGCATTATGGCGATTTTGGGCTTAATCGCCGGCCTGACCTCTGAGAAGTTTGATCAGCTCGCTGCCTTTCAAAACTTTCTGATCATGCCTGCCACCTTTTTATCTGGTGTTTTTTATTCAGTGCATACCCTGCCGCCGTTTTGGCAGCTAGTCTCGCACTGGAATCCGCTCTTCTACACCATCGACGGGTTTCGCTATGGATTTTTTGGCGTAGCCGATGTGTCCCCGTGGCAAAGTCTGGCCGTGGTCGCGGGCGTCTTTACCCTCTTGGCAACCTACGCCCTACGGCTCTTGGGCAGCGGCTACAAGCTTAGGACTTAAAATAGCGGATACTCTAGAACCGTCGCCCAATAAGGACCTTGCAGATTATGTTGCCTACCCCTGAAGATATTCGCGCCTACATCGCCGCCGGATTGCCTTGCGAGCATCTTGAGGTGAGTGGTGATGGCGCTCACTTTGAGGCCGTGATCGTTAGCACCGCCTTTGCGGGTAAGCGTCTAATCGCCCGTCACCAGCTTGTATATGGCGCGCTTGGCGATCGTATGAAACAAGAAATCCACGCGCTTTCAATGCGCACGCTCACCCCTGAAGAATTCACAAAAACGCCCTGATGGATATTTTACGAATCACGGGTGGTCGTCGCCTGCAAGGTGAGATCAGTATTTCTGGGGCAAAAAATGCGGCGCTACCGATTTTATGTGCGGGTTTGCTCACGGCCGACACGGTCACTCTGACCAATGTCCCCCAGTTAAATGACATCGCCACCACGCTTAAATTGCTAGGCCAGATGGGCGTGCGTTGTACGCGCGACGCCGACGGCACGGTCAATATCAACGCCAGCAACGTAACAACGCTTGAAGCGCCCTACGAGCTCGTTAAAACAATGCGTGCTTCAATCCTTGTGCTGGGGCCGCTGCTTGCCAGATTTGGTCAAGCCCGCGTGAGCTTGCCAGGTGGCTGCGCCATCGGTCAGCGTCCAGTGGATCAACATATTCAGGGTTTAGCTGCGCTTGGCGCCGACATCAGCATTGAGCACGGCTTTGTCATCGCACGCGCCAAACGCTTGAAAGGTGCAGTGATTCGCACCGACATGGTCACCGTCACCGGCACCGAAAATCTG
>CAIYCP010000562.1 GCA_903924715.1 uncultured beta proteobacterium | reverse complement strand
CGGCTTGAGTCTCGCCGCTACGGGCGTGATCGGTGCACCAGCATTTTCGCAGTCGTCGAGTAAGGTACTTAAGTTTGTGCCGCAGGCCAATCTGGCCAACTTTGACCCAATTTGGGGCACACAGTACGTTGTGCGTAATGGTGCTCAGCTCGTTTGGGACACACTCTACGGCGTGGATGACAAGCTGATCCCTAAACGCCAAATGATCGAAAGCGAAGAGGTCTCAAGCGATGGCCTGACCTGGACGTTTAAGCTGCGCTCTGGTCTGAAGTTTCATGATGGTGCGCCGGTACGCGCTGTCGACTGCGTCGCCAGTATCACCCGTTGGTCGGCACGTGACCCGATGGGCTTGATGCTCAAGGCGCTACAAAAAGACTTAGTCGTTGTAGACGACAACACCTTTAAATGGGTGCTGTCAGCACCGTATCCCAAAATGATGTTGGCACTTGGCAAGCCAGGTACTCCTTGCTGTTTCATCATGCCTGAGCGCATTGCAAAAACTGACCCCTTCAAGCAAATCGAAGAGTATGTCGGTTCTGGCCCAATGAAATTTGCACGCAACGAATACAAACCAGGCGCGCTGGCGGTGTTTGAACGGTTCAACGACTATCAGCCACGTAACGAGCCCACCAACTGGATGTCGGGCGGCAAAGTCATCAATTTTGATCGTATCGAATGGATCGTCATGCCTGATCCAGCAACCGCCTCGGCCGCGCTGCAAAACGGCGAAATCGACTGGTGGGAAAGCCCTGTCTCAGACTTGATTCCTTTGCTAAAACGCAATCGCAATATCGCGGTCGATATTGCCGATCCACTGGGCAATATTGGTTCGTTCCGCTTGAATCATTTGCATGCACCGTTCAATGACATCAAAATCCGCCGTGCTGTCCAAATGGCCGTTAGTCAAGAAAACTACATGCGTTCGGTGGTGGGTTCAGACGAGAAGCTTTGGAAAAAATGCCCAAGTTTCTTTACACCAGGCACCGCGTTGTACTCAGAGGCCGGCGGCGACATGTTCAAAGGCTCGGGCAACATCGAAGGGGCCAAAAAACTGTTAGCCGAAGCTGGCTACAGTGGTCAACCGGTCACCTGCGTTGTCGCACAAGACAATCCAATCACGAAAGCCCAAGGTGAGATTACTGCCGATATCCTCAAGAAAATCGGCATGACTGTCGACTTTGTTGCGACAGATTGGGGTACGGTCGGGCAACGTCGTGCGTCTAAAAACGAGCCTGGCAAAGGTGGCTGGAGTATGTTCCATTCTTGGCATGCAGGCGCCGACTGCGCCACGGTTGCCGGTAACGTGGGTGTGCGTGCCAATGGCGAAAAGGCTTGGTTTGGATGGCCTACCAACGCAGATGTCGAAAAAGGCGTCGATGCCTGGTTTGCAGCCTCTGATCTTGAGGGTGAAAAAGCCGCCATTGCAGGCGTGAACAAAGCAGCCATGGACCATGTGGTCTATATCCCGACTGGCTTCTTCTACACCTACCAAGCATGGCGGAAAAACATCACAGGTATTGTGAGCGGACCTCTGCCTTGGTTTGCCGGCATCAAAAAAACCTAAGCATTTAGCTTAAGGTTTTGCTCGGTGCGTGCCCGCGTACGCACCGAGTTCATTGTTTTTTACCCCGCGCAAGCCGGGTAGCGGCTCACGGATTCATCCCCCTATGTTTAGTTATATCCTCAGACGTGTCTTTGCGACGATCCCAGTGATGTTGATTGTCGCGCTCTTCGTCTTTAGTCTTTTGTACATTGCACCAGGCGATCCAGCTGCCGTGATTGCGGGTGATCAAGCAAGCCCCGAAGATGTTGAAAAAATTCGTAAAAATCTTGGTCTTGATCGCCCTTTCTTAATCAGATGTTCAGAATGGTTTGTTAATTTATTACAAGGTGATCTTGGCACCTCAATGTTTACGGGTATGCCGGTCACCGAGCTGATCGGTCAACGCGTTGAGCCGACCTTATCTCTCATGTTGATGACGCTGATCATCGCCATCACAGTGGCCGTGCCAATTGGTGTGGTCGCCGCCTGGAAATCCGGCACTTGGATCGATCGCGGCATTATGGCGATTTCTGTTGCAGGCTTTTCAGTGCCGGTCTTCGTTGTCGGTTATCTGTTAGCGTACTTTTTAGCGCTTGAGCTCGATTGGTTTCCGGTTCAAGGCTATGTCTCTTTTTCGAAGGGTTTTTGGCCTTGGTTCGAAACCTTGGTATTGCCCTCGATCGCACTAGGCTTTGTTTATATCGCCTTGATCGCGCGTATCACGCGGGCCACCATGCTTGAGGTGCTGTCGCAAGATTACATTCGCACCGCCAAGGCTAAAGGCATGGGGCAGATG
>CAIYCP010000561.1 GCA_903924715.1 uncultured beta proteobacterium | reverse complement strand
GTTTGTTTGGCTGACACAACTGGTTTTTTATGCGACGCCCTGGTTGACGTGGAATGGTCGTCAAGCAGTGTTGTTCGATCTGGGTGCTCGGAAGTTTTATATTTTTGGCATGGTGTTATGGCCCCAGGATGTGATTTACCTCACACTCTTACTGCTGATTTCTGCGCTCGGTTTATTTTTATTTACTGCGGTCGCTGGTCGTCTATTTTGTGGCTACGCTTGTCCGCAAACGGTGTACACCGAAATTTTCATGTGGATTGAACGCTACACCGAGGGAGATCGTGTTGCGCGGATTCGCCTGGATGAAGCGCCTTGGTCGCTGCGAAAATTACGGCTGAAGGCAAGCAAACATGGGCTATGGCTCATCGTTGCTAGTTTAACGGGGTTCACGTTTATTGGGTATTTCGCGCCCATTCGAGAGCTTGGTCAGGCGTTAGTCGATTTTAGTTTTGGTCCCTGGCAATGGTTTTGGTTCTTGTTTTATAGCTTTGCAACGTGGGGTAATGCGGGCTTTTTACGCGAACAAGTTTGTAAATATATGTGTCCCTACGCGCGCTTTCAAAGTGTCATGGTTGACCCAGACACACTTGTGGTGACCTACGACCTTGCGCGAGGCGATCCACGTGGTGCGCGCTCAAAAAAAATTGACCACCACGCCCAGGGCTTAGGTGATTGTGTCGATTGCAGTATTTGCGTTCAAGTCTGCCCAACGGGTATTGATATTCGCGAAGGCTTGCAATACATGTGTATCGGTTGTGGTGCGTGTGTCGATGCCTGTAATCAAGTCATGGAAAAAATTGCTTATCCCACAGGATTGATTCGCTATACCTCCGAACGCGGCATGTTAGAAAAACTGTCGGTTCAGCAAGTTCGTCGGCATTTGCTACGCCCCCGCGTGTTGATTTATAGCGCGCTGATGCTGGTATTGGTATCGATTTTTGTGACAGCCCTTGCAACCCGTACGACCTTGCGTGTTGATGTGATACGCGATCGCGGAATGCTTGGTCGTGAAGTTGCAGGCGGCATGATTGAAAACGTGTATCGCTTACAAATGATGAACGCAACTGAGCATCGTCTGCTGTTGTCTGTCAGTGCTGACGGGTTGCCTGGGCTCAGCCTTCAGTTTGCAGACCCCGCGGTCGCGGTACTTCGAACGAGTCCTCAGGCCGGAGACAACACCGTTGGTGTGACTGATGTTCCTCAGGTCGAGATTGCCCCTGCATCGAATCGAGTGCTGGCTGTTGTGCTGCGGGTGCAGCAAGGGGCGGCTAAACCAGGCTCCTATCCCATCCGGTTTGTCACGACCTCCTCTGCGATAGATGGACACGAGTCGTTGACCGTGCGCGAAGCGTCGAGTTTTATCTTGCCACAGTGAAGTTGATCATTGAACTGCTTAGACAGGAGTCTAAAAGATGAATGCACAAGAAAAAAATGAGCTTGAATGTGATCAACCTTGGTGGCAGCAGCGTTGGCCTTGGTTCTTGATGGCAGGTCCCGCGCTTGCGATCGTGGGTTGCGCAATCACGATTGTCTTGGCATTTCAGGGATTCTCAGATCAGGCGATTTTTGACGGTGGGGTGAAGCGGGGGTTGGTCGTTGAAAAAACGGCGAATCCGCCACCCGTACAACAAACACGTTGATATAAAGGCTCACCATGCAATGGCGTTCGTTAATGTTGATCTTGTGGCCCTCCTTCTTGATGGCTGGGGTAGCAAGTGCGTTCGTGTTTGCCTTGATTGACCCGCTTGACGTGGCGATTTTTGGTTATTTTCGCCCCGAGCGAGATGAGTTATATGCGGCGGGGTTTTTCTTTTTTTGGTTGATTGCAGCACTTTCAAGCTTGCTGACAATGATGATCTTGCCTAAACAGACTGATCCTCACCAAGAAATTGGTTTCTGAGCGCGACATACAGACGAGGGCGCCGAGTCATTGCCCTGCATTCCGGTGCCGTTCAATGGGCTTGGGCGCCCTCAAACAAACAAATACAATGGGGGCACTTAGTTATTTTTTTCGTGCCTGCTGTATATTGCCGTTGAAGGTTTGAGCGCATTAATTCGTGTATTAATTCACCGGATGTCGCGCGATTTTTAGGATCATTTCTTATTATGCTGACAGCACTTGAGTTCAACCAGGTTCCGGCCGAAGAAGCTGCATTCCGTCGTGAAATCAGACAGTTTTTGAATGAAGCGCTACGCGGGGTTCCCTCGCACGTCAAAGCCCGCTCGTGGATGGGTACAAGCGATGAATTCAGTCGAAAGTTAGCCCAGCAAGGCTGGTTGGGTCTGACCATTCCAAAAGAGTATGGTGGATCGGGTAAAGGATTTTTTTCGCGCTTTGTGTTGTCTGAAGAGTTGCTTGCCTCTGGGGCACCCGTCGCTTCACACTGGATTGCTGATCGGCAAAGTGGGCCTTTATTGTTGCGTTATGGCACGCAAGCGCAACGCGAGTTCTACATTCCTCGGATCTGTCGCGGTGAAGCCTTTTTCTGTATTGGCATGAGCGAACCCAGTTCGGGTTCTGATCTGGCCAGTATCCGCAGTCGTGCTCAGCGCACCGAAAGCGGTTGGCTGCTCAATGGCAGCAAAATCTGGACAACCAATGCACATGGCTGCCACTACATGATTGCGTTAGTGCGTACATCCGGCGAGACGACCGATCGTCAAAAAGGCTTGTCGCAAGTTGTGATCGATTTAAGTTTGCCAGGCGTCACGGTTCGTCCAATTACAGACATGGCCGGAGATGCGCATTTTTCAGAAGTGTTTTTCGATAACGTCAAACTTGGTGCGGATGCGCTGGTGGGTATCGAAGGCCAGGGTTGGGATCAAGTCAATGCTGAGCTGGCCTTTGAACGCAGCGGGCCAGAACGTATTTATTCAAGTATCGCGCTCTTAGATTGCTGGGTTGATGCCTTGCGCGCGCAACAGATCAGCGACACCGAAACGCATGCCTTGGTAGGTGCGATGGTTGCTGAAATGGCGACCTTGCGTGCGTTATCGTTGGCGGTGACTAAAAAATTAGTCGAGGGCGAAAGTCCTGCAATTGATGCTTCGGTCGTGAAAGATTTTGGTACTGACTTTGAGCAGCGGTTAATTATCAATATTGCAGCCTGGTTAGGCGCGCATCCCGACTTTATTGCAACGCCAGATCTGTTGCAGACCTTAGGCTACCTTGAACAAATGGGAGCAACCTTCTCCTTGCGTGGCGGTACGCGTGAGATCTTGCGAGGCATCATCGCGCGCGGCTTAGGATTAAGGTGACTCTGATGCAAAACGATTTTTATGATTCGGCTGAGCGTTTATTTGGTGAAGTCTGTACACCTTCGGTGATTCGACAGATCGAGCAGGGTGGCGATACAACTAAGCTGTGGGCGTCTTTGAGCTCAGTGGGCTTTGCCGACGCGCTGTTACCTGAAAGTGCGAATGGCGCGGGCTTGTCCTTGACCGAAGTCTGGCCGATGTTGTTTTCGATGGGTCGACACGCATTGCCATTGCCTTATGCACAAACATTACTGGCACGCGCCTGGTTACATCAGGCGCAGCAAGCACAAACCGTGCAATCTAAAGTGCTCGCTGAGGGCTTGTCCGAAGGTACGATTACGTTCGCACCCTATCGCGTCGCGCTAGGCGGCACTGGCCTGCAAGCCGCTGGCGTGTCCTTTGGCCGTACGGCAACCTGGGTTTTAGCGCAGAGTGATGCAAACGTTTGGCTGTTGCCCATTTCAAAAGCGCAAAGCGTGCCCTCAGGCGGAAATGGCTCACTGGACGCTGACTTAACCTGGTCGGCCGAAGTGGCTGCGGCCTCCTTGCTGGGGCAGTTTAAAGCGCCGCAGTTTCGTGAACTACTCGCACTTTCGCTTTCAGTGTTGATTGCCGGCGCTGCAGATCGCGTCTTCGAGATGACGCTAGCCTGGGCCAATCAGCGCGAGCAGTTTGGTAAGCCAATTGGTCGTTTCCAGGCGTTACAACAGCAAATCAGCGAAGTTGCCGAGCAAGTGTTTGGTGCACGCATGTCCG
>CAIYCP010000560.1 GCA_903924715.1 uncultured beta proteobacterium | reverse complement strand
TTTCGTTGATTGGCCCGTAGCAATTGGCAAGCTGCACGCCGTTGACCTTTTTGGCCTGCTTGTCGCAGAGGAATGACCACTGGTTACTCATCCCGCCGCCAGCCTCGGTTGTGGTGACAAACTTCCTGGGCGTCATGGTGACGACCGCCCAGCTTGGCGCCTGGGGGTATTCGGTGACCGTCGAGAACAGTGACCAGACCTTACCCGGCGGTGCTTTGCAGCTACCCTTCATCAGATCCGCATTGGCAATGGATTTGCCGGTCAACACCGGACAGACGGCCATGCCCTCAGCAAACTCTTTGCCATCCACGCGGATTGTTTTGCCGGTCGGCACGCTGGCCGAGGCTGCACACAGCGCAAACTCGCCGTTACAGATCATCAGATTGACGCCACCCGCAAGCGCGTTGGTTGAGAGCAAAGCCAGCAGAATTAGCGTTTTCATTTACTACCCCTTTTGTTGAGCAGTTCAAACAGCGTTTTGATTTTTTCTTCAATCACGGCTACACGCAGATCGAGCTTGGATAGGACGATTATTAGAGTTATCAGTGCGAACAGAATCGGCCATGCTTTTACGAGCAGGTCGAAGGTGTCCACTATTTATCTGCCTTGTCGTCTAGCTTGTCAAAAATGGATTTCAACATTGATTTAATATCTGAAATGTCGCGGTGATAATCGTCTTTTGATAAATACTTTTCCGGTATCCTGCGAACGTCGTCGTCAAGTCGATCAAGCGAGCGCATGATTCGGTTCAATATCCAGCCACCCAAGAAACCAGCAACCGCTATCCCTGCGTTGATTAAGGCTTGGGTTTCCATTATTTTATTAAATCCTGTATTTGCACAAAACGTCTTTGTGTTTTTTCAAACGCTTGTTGTTCTGCTTTAGCTTGAGCTTTAGCCCTTTTTGTGGCTGCGCGTTGGCTTAAAAGTTCATGCGTTATTAAAGCGGGGGCGCCCATGCCAGCCCCTCCTGTAGCAGTTTCTGCAGCAACCGCCGCGGCTTTTGTAATCAAATGCTCTTTAATTTTAGAACCTAATTTCTGTTCCACGTTGATTTTTTGAACCGCTGCGCCTTTGTAACCGGTGTCGGTGGCCAGGATGTGAACGGCATTGTGGTAATCACGTAGATTGGCCATTTCGTCAGGCGTGAACACGCGGTTCATTACCTCACGGTTGTCGTTCATGTATTTGGTCACCTGGCGCGGTGTTTTTTGTTCCGCAACACGGTTGGCAAATTGCGCTTTGATTTCAGACAACGCGGCCGTGGCTTGGGGCTGCAATTCAGGTGGGACGCCTTTCAGGGTATCAATTACGTGCGTAAATTGATCCACCGGCATATCGGCAATATTTTGTGCAATTTTTTCAATTTGCACTTTTCGATTGATACCCTTTGGCCCATCGGCATCCAAGATTTTGGAAATTCCGTTTGGATTGTCTAAAGTATTTTTTCGAAGTTCAACCAATGCCCGCGCATCTTTGTAAAACGGGGTGTTAGTGTCCAGGTTGGCTAACACGTCGGTGTCCACCGCTTCTTTTAATTGGCGGTGAAGGTTGGCATTTTTTCGATCCCAATTTTCGTTTACAAACTTGCGGAAATTTTCGGCTGTTTTGGCGTCAGTTGGCAATAGGTTGCCGTCTTTGTCAATCATGCCCAATTGCTTCATGCGGGCTTTGGCAATGTTGGTCAAGCCAATTGTTTCGGTGTTGGCCAATGTCAACGATTCGTCGTTCAAAACCTTCATGATGTTTTGCGCTTCAACGGGAATGTCTTTGGCCAACGCGTCACGTTCAGCGTAAATTTTGCGAGTGGCATTGTCAAAATTTGTTTCCAAATCTTGCAACGGCTTCAGGATGGTGTTGCCGCGTTTGTAAACGGTGCTTTCATCCAGGCCAACCGTACCGCCAGTATTTTTGACCTGGCGTTCGGCAAAATCTGCCAGGCGCTTTTGTTCGTCGGCAAATTTTTCCTTCAGAAAATTGCCGGTGGCCGTGTCGGTGTTTGACGTGGCGTAATTGGTTGCGCGTTCTTTGCCTTTGCCTTCAATGGCAGCCAAATCAGCATAATAATCAGAACCTAGAACACGGTTTAGTGTTTGTGCTCTGGCAGATTGCTCATCCAAAGGTAATCCGTTTTCTGCATATTTAATTTCCGTAAATGGTGCTTCTGGATTAGTCGGCTTGGCGGTACCTAAAACGCCAGGCTTTGATTCTGCAGTTATTGCAGGCGCGCCCTGCGCAGCTGCACGCTGTGCGTTTAACGTGTTTTGCAATTCTTGATAGGTTTGCCTACCTGCAATTGCCGGTGCGCCTGG
>CAIYCP010000559.1 GCA_903924715.1 uncultured beta proteobacterium | reverse complement strand
GTTGCAATCACATGATTAGGATTCACGATTTCAACATCGTGTGGCAATTCGATATCTGACGCGAGTACTGGGCCTGCGCCTTGCTTGCGCAAGACCAAGGTGAGCTCATCGCGACTGTGCAATTTAAAGACCACGCCTTTCAGATTCAACAGAATATCAACAACGTCTTCACGCACACCAGGAATCGTTGAATATTCGTGCACGACGCCAGTAATTTGCACTTCGGTCGGTGCATAGCCCGTCATCGAAGAAAGCAAAATGCGGCGCAACGCGTTACCTAGAGTATGGCCATAGCCGCGCTCGAAAGGCTCCATGATGATTTTTGCATGGTGTGTGCCGACTGGTTCGACTTCAATCGAACGGGGCTTGAGAAAACTTTGTGACATGTCTAAATTCCTTTTCAATACCCTCGGTTCATTACACCGATAAGGCTGATGGATAGCGAGTGCTCAAAAACCAATATCTCAACAGGCTTGCAACATTTAGTCGCAAGCCTGATTGATGATTAGCGTGAATACAATTCAACAACCATTGATTCATTAATATCGCGTGCGACGTCAGCGCGATCAGGGGCCTGTTTGAAGGTGCCCACTAATTTAACTGTATCGACTTCAACCCATTGTGGAATGCCGTTACCGGTGGCCAGCACCAGTGACTCGGCAATACGGGCTTGACCTTTGGCTTTTTCGCGAATCCCAATGATGTCACCAGCTTTGATGAGCATTGAAGGGATGTCTGCTGTGTGACCATTTAATTGAATCGCACGATGTGCAACCAATTGACGAGCCTCAGCACGCGTTGAGCCAAAGCCCATGCGATACACAACGTTATCAAGACGTGACTCAAGCAATTGAATCAGCTGCTCGCCGGTATTACCCTTGCGGCGCTCGGCTTCAGCAAAATACTTGCGAAACTGTTTTTCAAGCACGCCGTACATACGCTTGAGCTTTTGCTTTTCGCGCAGCTGCAGACCGTAGTCAGATGTACGAGCACCCGATGTGCGACCATGTTGTCCAGGCTTGGAGTCAAGTTTGCACTTTGACTCAAGCGAGCGACGGGCGCTTTTCAGAAACAGATCAATACCCTCGCGACGCGAGAGTTTGCATTTAGGACCAGTGTAGCGGGCCATGTGGCGTCCCCTTAGATGCGACGACGCTTGGGTGGACGGCAGCCGTTGTGCGGTACGGGCGTGATATCGGCAATGCTCGAAATCTTGATGCCCAACGCATTCAACGCACGCACTGAAGATTCGCGACCGGGGCCTGGGCCCTTGATACGAACTTCGAGCGTCTTGATGCCGTATTCAATGGCCACTTTGCCGGCCGTTTCTGCAGCAACCTGCGCTGCAAACGGCGTCGACTTACGTGAACCCTTAAAACCAGCACCACCTGACGTCGCCCACGACAGGGCATTGCCCTGACGATCGGTGATGGTGATAATAGTGTTGTTAAAGGATGCGTGAACGTGCGCAATGCCGTCCGACACATTCTTTTTAACCTTTTTGCGAACGCGAGTTGCGCCGCCGGCAGAAGCTTTAGCCATCTTCTAATCCTTATTATTTCTTCAAACTTGCAGCAGCGCGACGCGGGCCCTTGCGGGTGCGAGCGTTAGTGCGAGTACGTTGACCACGCACGGGCAAGCCGCGCTTGTGGCGCATGCCACGATAAGTACCCAGATCGATCAATCGCTTGATCGAGAGCTGCACTTCGCGACGCAGATCGCCCTCAACCGAGAACACACCTACGTGTTCACGAATGCGTTCGAGTTCTGCATCGTTGAGATCCTTGACCTTTTTCGACAAGGGGACGCCAGCCGCTTCGCAAATTTTGCGCGCACGCGTACGACCAATGCCAAAAATGGCGGTCAAACCAATTTCTGCGTGCTGATGCGGCGGAATGTTGATGCCAGCAATACGAGCCATGACTGTTCCTTGATGTATTAACCTTGACGCTGCTTGTGACGCGGCTCAATGCAGATAACCCGCACCACGCCGTGACGTTTAATAATTTTGCAGTTGCGGCAGATCCGCTTAACCGATGCCATTACTTTCATGGTTGCTTCCTGTTAATTTACGTAACCCAGCCGCTTATTTAGAGCGGAAAACGATTCTAGCGCGCGTTAGGTCATAGGGGGTGAGTTCCACTGTGACTTTATCGCCCGGCAAAATCCGGATGTAGTGCATTCGCATCTTGCCTGAAATGTGACCCAACACGACATGGCCATTTTCTAACTTGACACGAAACGTTGCATTGGGAAGATTCTCTAGAATCTCACCTTGCATTTGAATGACGTCGTCCTTTGACATTACTCTCGCTTATCTCATTGGTAGATTCGCGCCCTTGAAGTTAGACTTCTTGAGCAGTGAATCGTACTGGTGTGACATCATGTAGGCTTGAACCTGAGCCATGAAGTCCATCGTAACTACAACAATAATCAGCAAAGAGGTGCCACCAAAGTAAAACGGCACATTCCAACGCATGACTAAGAACTCTGGCAGCAAACACACTATGGTGATGTACAGTGCGCCGGCTAAGGTCAAGCGCATTAAAATCTTGTCAATAAACTTGGCAGTTTGCTCACCAGGACGAATCCCAGGTACAAACGCGCCGCTTTTCTTTAAGTTATCTGCTGTTTCGCGGCTATTGAACACCAGCGCCGTATAAAAGAAGCAGAAGAAAATGATCGCAGTTGCGTAAAGCGTAATGTAGAGCGGCTGACGTGGCGCCAAGGCTGCAGCCAGATCGCCTAACCAACGCATCCCTTCAGTATTCGAAAACCAACTTGTAATGGTTGCCGGGAACAAAATAATCGATGAAGCGAAAATCGGAGGAATTACACCGGCCATATTCAGCTTCAAAGGCAGATGGGACGTTTGCCCGCCATATACCTTGTTACCGACCTGACGCTTGGCATAATTCACGGTGATCTTGCGTTGACCGCGTTCAACCAACACCACAAAACCCGTCACCAACACAACTAACGCAACAATAAACAAGGCAGACAGCGCCGACATCGCATTGGTGCGCACTAAATCAAGAAGCCCTGCCAAAGCACTTGGCAAACCGGCCACAATACCCGCAAAAATCAAGATCGAAATTCCGTTACCCAAACCACGTTCGGTGATTTGTTCTCCTAGCCACATCACAAACATCGTGCCTGTTACTAAGGTCACAACTGTTGTGACACGAAAAATCACACCAGGATCAATCACTAAGCCGGGCTGTGACTCGAGGGCAACTGAAATACCAACTGCCTGAATCAAGGCCAAACCAACCGTACCGTAACGGGTGTATTGCGTAATCTTGCGACGGCCCGCTTCGCCATCTTTTTTAATCGCTTCTAAGGTAGGCACCACCACCGACATCAACTGCATAATGATCGATGCAGAAATGTAAGGCATGATCCCTAAAGCAAAGATCGAAAAACGCGAGAGCGCACCACCCGAAAACATGTTGAACAAACCAAGGATTCCGCCTTCGTTCTGACGAAACAAGTCTGCCAATGAGTCTGGGTTAATACCAGGCACCGGAATATGCGTGCCTAAACGATAAACCACCAAAGCAAGCACCAGGAATACGAGGCGGCGTTTCAAATCGCCGTAACGTGGTCCTGCTTTGCCTTGAGGTTGCGCTGTTGCCATTCTTGATCCGTCTTAAGCGATTGTGCCGCCGGCGGCTTCAATCGAAGCACGCGCACCTACCGTTGCACCAATACCCTTTAAGGTAACTTTGCGCGTCAGTTCGCCTGATTTAAATACTTTTACATAACGCACTTGCGTACCCACTACGCCAGCTTGCTTTAAAACCTGAACGTCGATTTCGTCGACGGGCAGAGCTTGCAAGTCAGACAAGCGCACTTGAGCATACAGATGGTCATCGAGTGTCACAAAGCCACGCTTTGGCAAGCGACGTTGCAAAGGCATTTGACCGCCTTCAAAACCGACTTTATGAAAACCACCCGCACGTGAGCTTTGGCCTTTATGACCACGGCCCGCTGTTT
>CAIYCP010000558.1 GCA_903924715.1 uncultured beta proteobacterium | reverse complement strand
GGGTTTCAGGTAAATCAGTCATCATGGGGCTATCATAAAGCCTCACGCGAATGGACCCCAAATGGCTACTTCAATTTCTTTTCTTCCTGTTGCCGAAAATCGTCCGATTTTCGAAGATTTAGTGACTCAAGCGCTTCAGCATGCCAAAAATTTAGGCGCAAGCGATGCCGCCGCAGAAGTCTCTGAGGCGCAAGGTCTAGCCGTTTCGGTTCGTAAAGGTCAGGTCGAAACGGTTGAACAAACGCGTGATCGTTCGATGGATATCACGGTTTTTGCAGGTCAGCGACGGGGCTCGGCCTCAACCTCTGATTTTTCGCCAGCAGCATTGCGACAAACGGTCGAGGCCGCTTGGCATATTGCCCGGTATACGGCAGAAGATCCGTCGGCCGGTTTGCCCGAGGCTGAGTTACTCGCCAAGAATGTTAAACACAATCTTCAATTGCATTATCCGTGGGCGGTGAGTGTGGCGCAGGCCACCGAGCTGGCGATTGTGGCCGAGCGCGCGGCGCTGGATGCCGACAAACGCATTACGAATACAGAGGGGGCGGGTGTTGATACCCACGAGGGACACTTTGTGTTGGGCAATACCCGTGGATTTTTAGATGGCTATGCTTATTCGCGTCATGGGCTGTCGGTGGCCCCGATTGCGGGTCGCGGTCAGTCCATGCAGCGTGATTACTGGTACACCAGCGACCGGCGTGCCAATCGCCTTGCTGACCCTGCGGCGGTTGGGCGCTATGCAGCCGCACGTGCGCTCTCGCGCTTGTCGGCCCGTCGCATTCCAACGGGACATTTCCCGGTGTTGTTCGAAGCGCCCTTGGCACTCGGTTTAATTGGTGCGCTGACTCAGGCGGTGAGTGGAGGCTCACTTTATCGCAAGGTCACTTTTTTGGTTGATTCGCTCGGCCGTGAAATTTTTCCTAAACACCTTTCTATTACCGAGGATCCTCATATCAAGGGCGCCATGGGCAGTTCACCTTTTGATGAAGAAGGTGTGCGTACGCAGGCTCGGGATCTGGTGCGTGATGGTGTGTTGCAGGGATATTTGTTGTCAACGTACACGGCTCGCAAGCTGGGCATGACGACGACGGGAAATGCGGGGGGTTCGCACAATTTAGAGCTCAGTTCAAGTCTGACACGCCGCAAGGATGACTTACCTGCGATGTTGCGCAAAATGGGGACGGGGCTGTTGGTGACCGAGCTGATTGGCCAGGGCGTGAACTACCTCACGGGGGATTACTCCCGCGGCGCATTTGGCTATTGGGTCAAGAACGGAGAGATTCAACACGCGGTCCAAGAGGTCACCATTGCAGGAAACTTGAAAGATATGTTTACCCAAATTGTGGCTGTTGGTGCCGACACGATTACGCGAGGCAGCAAAACGACTGGGTCGATTTTGATTGAAAACATGGCCATCGCTGGCACCTAAGGGGCAAGCAAACAGGTGATAAACACGGGCAAACACCTATGCGAGTCAAGCGGCTTAACCTGCCTTGCGCAGTGTAATATTCTCGGTTATGGGCATCTAAAATGGCTCAAATTATTTTCAGGAGATTTCGAATGCAACGTCGTTCGTTTTTAAAGAAAGCCAGCCTAGGGGCTGTAGCCGGCAGTGCTGTCGTAGCAGCACCCGTTTTTGCGCAAGATGCGCCCACACTGAATTGGCGTCTGGCTTCGAGTTTCCCCAAAAGCCTGGATACGTTGTTTGGTACGGCTGAACTTTTTTCAAAGTATGTGTCCGAAGGCTCTGGCGGCAAGTTCTCGGTGCGTACCTTTGCAGCCGGCGAAATTGTTCCGCCTTTGCAGGTGCTAGATGCGGTGCAAAAAAATACGGTTGAGATGGGTCATTCGAGTGGGTATTACTACGTAGGTAAAAATCCCGCACTGTCGTTTGATACGGCCGTACCGTTTGGGCTGAATTCGCGTCAAACAAACGCTTGGATGTGGGAAGGCGACGGCATGAAGCTTACCCGTGCGCTCTACAAAGATTTCAATATCGTCAATATGCCACTAGGTAATACGGGCACTCAAATGGGTGGCTGGTACCGCAAAGAGATTAAAACAGTCGAAGACCTGAAGGGTTTGAAGATGCGTATCGCCGGCTTTGCTGGCGAGATTATTACCCGTCTGGGCGGTATCCCGCAGCAGTTACCGGGCGGCGATATTTACCCAGCGCTCGAAAAAGGCACCATCGATGCCGCCGAGTGGGTCGGCCCCTATGATGACGAAAAAATGGGTTTCGCCAAAGTTGCCAAGTACTACTACTACCCCGGTTGGTGGGAGGGTGGTGCTCAGGTATCCCTTTATGTGAATGATGGCGAATGGGACAAGCTTCCCAAAAGCTATCAGTCCATCATCGAGTCGGCGAGTCGTGCTTGCACGGCGACTATGCAGGCACGCTATGACAACCTGAATGCACAAGCGTTGCGTCGTTTGCTGTCGCAAGGCACCTTGTTGCGGGCGTTCCCGCGCGCGGTGATGGATGCGTGCTGGGATACTTCGCTGAAGGTGTACGCCGAGTAT
>CAIYCP010000557.1 GCA_903924715.1 uncultured beta proteobacterium | reverse complement strand
GTCGAGATAGCAAATTGCGCCATGACGCGCGGCAAGCGTCAGCGGCCCGTCTTGCCAAAACGTGCCACGCGCATCGAGCAAATACCGCCCAATCAGATCTGATGCCACCATGTCTTCGTGACAGGCAACCGTCACCAACGGGCGACCTAGCCGAAACGCCATATATTCGACAAATCGGCTTTTGCCACAACCTGTTGGCCCTTTCAACATCACGGGCAACTTCTGCGAATAGGCCAACCCAAACAGCGCGACCTCATCACCCGAGGCCTCGTAAAAAGGCTCTTTCGTGATGCGGTATTCAGCTAGCACGTCCACGGGTCACATCCAGCTCGCATGGCTTAGCGATGCTCAGTCGGCGTATTGGGGATTCCTTCAATCGGGCACTCTGGCGTGCCGACCGTCGTTCGAGTAAACGACTCAACCATTTTACGTGTCCCTTCAGGGTCGCTAATCCACTTCCCGTAAAACTCGTAGGGGCACGCAGCCACGCCATTGACCTCTTCACCTGAATTGATCTTGCCGGTATAGCCGCGGTGTACCAACTTGAACAGATGGTTTTGCGACTGACCATTTTTACGAAAATCACGAATCAAGCTCACTGACAGTTCAGCGTAGTTCACACCCATCTCTTCGGTGCCACACTCGCCAAGCGTGCGTCCATCAAACCCTACGATCGCTGAATGACCAAAGTACGAGTACACACCGTCAAAGCCCGTTGCATTGGCAACAGCCACATAAGTATTGTTCATCCAGGCCATGCACTTGGCCACCATCACCTGTTGCTCTTTTGACGGATACATATAGCCCTGGCAACGAACGATCAGTTCTGCACCACGCATCGCACAGTCACGCCAGATTTCAGGATAATTGCCATCATCACAAATGATCAGGCTAATCTTTAATCCCTTGGGGCCTTCAGACACATAGGTGCAGTCGCCGGGGTACCAGCCCTCAATCGGCGTCCAAGGCATGATCTTGCGATACTTCTGCACAATCTCACCCAGATTATTCATCAGGATTAAGGTGTTGTAGGGAGCCTTGTTGGGATGCTCTTCATGACGCTCGCCGGTCAATGAAAACACGCCCCAAACATTTGCCTTGCGACAAGCAGCGGCAAAAATTTCAGTTTCGTCACCAGGGATGGTCGACGCGGTTTCGTACATCTCTTTCGCGTCATACATAATGCCGTGCGTGCTGTACTCCGGAAAAATGACCAGATCCATGCCGGGCAATCCCTGCTTCATACCAATCAGCATCTCACCTATTTTCTTTGCATTCTCTAAGACCTCTGCCTTGGTATGCAAACGTGGCATTTTGTAGTTCACGACGGCAACGCCGACGCAATCCGCACTGCTAGAAATATCTCCATGACGCATTTTTTTGCTCCTAAAAACTCACGACAAGTCGTTGACAAAACAGCCTTGCGGCCACAGTCTGACCACTCAAATTAACTAACAATCACCTCAACCGAGGGCCTTCGCGTGCGACTTGACGAACGCACTGCGCTACGCTTTTAGTGACTAATCATCCAAGGGCGCTTGCCCACAAAGGTCTTGTTGCCATTGGCAAACGTTTGCGTGGCGCTACGCTTACTGGTCCCGCAACAACCGCAGCCCGAGGGATGTTTCAGCCGTTTGTAGCCTGAG
>CAIYCP010000556.1 GCA_903924715.1 uncultured beta proteobacterium | reverse complement strand
GTACGTTTTGACCGCTTCTTTGTAAGCTTCAGGTTGATAGGTCTCTTGATGCAAAATGGCGGATTGAGGAAGACGTGGCTTGACCGCAGTGGTCAATGAGGGCTCGGCATAACCAATGCACATCCCGAAAGTCGCAAAGCTCATGGGCGGTAAATTAAGTTCTTTGGCGACCGCTTTGGGGTCGTTACGAATCGCACCGATGTAAACCATACCGAGATTCATCGACTCAGCCGCTACGGCTGCATTCTGTGCCGCCAGGGCGGAGTCAATTGCGCCCACCAGCAACATTTCAAGGTAATTCAGGCTTTCGTGAGGTTTTTGACGTTCGTTGCCCAAGGCTTTTAGCCGTGCTAAGTCAGCCACCCATACTAAAAAGAGCGGACAGGCGCGAACAAACTCTTGATTATTGGCAATTTTGGCTAAACGATCTTTGCGCCCTGGGTCTGTGACCGCGATGACGCTCCAGGTTTGCATGTTTGACGAGGTCGAGGCTGATTGTGCAGCTGCAACAAGCAGTTCTGCCGTATTAGCTGGAACGGGTTGTGACGTATAGGCGCGCACTGAGCGGTGCTGCAGCATGGTCTGGATGGTGGGATTTAACGCGTCTAGAACGTCAGGGGCGTGACCGTAACGGGCCCGAAGCGAAGCTGAGAGTTCTTTAGAAATTGTTGTCATGGTTTATCCGTATGTCTCAAGTAATCACTTAAAAATACCATTCTATTTCAATCCAGTCGTGTTAGATTGAATGAAAAATACTGCTGCTGAGGCAAACCCTTCTTTTTGGCGCTCATTGCAGCCTCAGGGTATGCCGACTAATTTTGTTTTGTCCTTCGACAAATGTTACTGCTTTAGGAGACCGTTTGATGATGCAGGTTCAATTAACAGTAAACGGCGCGGCCGTCACGCTGAACGCCGCACCGAATACCTTGTTGGTGCAAGCGCTTCGCGAACAACTCGCACTGACCGGTACCCATGTGGGCTGTGACACCGCTCAATGCGGGGCCTGTACAGTCATTATGAATGGCAACGCCATCAAGTCATGCAACGTGTTGCTGGTACAGGCCGAAGGCGCTCAGATCTCAACCATTGAGGGGCTGGCTCAGGCCGATGGCACCATGCACCCCATGCAGGCTGCATTTAAAGACTGTCATGGCTTGCAATGCGGCTACTGCACCCCTGGCATGGTGATGAATGCGGTAGATATTTGCCGTAAACACCCAAATCCAACAGAGCAGCAGATTCGCGAAAATCTCGAGGGCAACATTTGTCGTTGCACCGGATATCAAAATATTGTTAAGGCAGTGCAGCAAGGTGCTGCCGCCATGAAAGCTTAAGGAGGATGTCATGGGTGCAAATGAATTCGCAAAGCTTCCGCACATTGGGGAATCTGTTTTACGCAAAGAAGACTATCGGTTTTTGACCGGTGCTGGACAATACACGGATGACATCACGCTTGCGCGCATGGCGCACGCGGTGTTCGTGCGCTCGCCTCATGCGCATGCCAATATCAAAAGCGTCAATACCAAAGCGGCTCAAGCTGCGCCCGGCGTAATTGGCGTGCTTGACGGCAAAGATGTGGCAAACGACAAACTCAATGGCTTGCCCTGCGGTTGGTTGATTACCAGCACCGATGGCCAGCCCATGAAAGAGCCCCCCCATCCTGTGCTTGCGCATGACAAGGTGCGCTATGTGGGTGATCACGTCGTCATGGTTGTTGCCGAAACGCTCGAGCAAGCAAAAAATGCCGCCGAGCTTGTCGAGGTGGATTATGAGCCTTTGCCCGCAGCGGTGGATGTGCGCGATGCAAACGGCGGCCCAACGCTGCACGATATTGCGCCAGATAATCATTGCTACAAGTGGGCGATTGGCGATAAGGGCCTGGTTGATGAGGCCTTCACTAAAGCAGCACACGTCACGAAGCTTGATCTGATTAATAATCGACTTGTTCCGAATGCCATGGAGCCACGCGCTGCGATTGGTTCCTATAGTCGCGCCAATGATGATTACACGCTGTATGTCTCTAATCAGAATCCTCACGTTGAGCGTTTATTGATGACGGCGTTTGTAATGGGTTTGCCCGAGCACAAAGTGCGTGTCATTGCGCCCGATGTTGGTGGCGGGTTTGGTTCGAAGATTTATTTGTATGCCGAAGATGTTTGTTTGACTTGGGCGTCTAAAAAACTCAACCGTAATATCAAATGGGTGTGCGAACGTGGCGAAGCCTTTTTGTCTGACGCGCACGGCCGTGATCATTCTAGTCACGCTGAATTGGCTTTAGATAAAGACGGAAAATTTTTAGCATTGCGTGTCCATACAGATGCGAATCTGGGCGCGTATTTGTCGACGTTCTCAACCTGTGTGCCAACAATTTTGTACGCGACCTTGCTGGCCGGGCAATACACGACACCGTTGGTTTATGCTGAAGTGGATGCCTGGTTCACGAACACGGCACCGGTCGATGCGTATCGCGGTGCGGGTCGTCCTGAAGCGACGTATCTGCTTGAGCGTATTGTCAGTCGTGCAGCGTTTGAACTTGGGTTGCCGCAAGACGAAATCCGTCGTCGTAATTTCATTACACAGTTCCCGTATCAGACCCCCGTCGCGCTGCAGTACGATATTGGCGATTATGTTGCGTGTATGGATGCATCACAAAAACTGGCGGATGTTGCAGGCTTTAAAGCGCGTCAAGCCGCAAGCAAGGCGCAAGGCAAACTGCGTGGTATTGGCTATTCAAGCTATATCGAGGCGTGTGGTTTGGCGCCAAGCAATATCGCAGGCGCTCTAGGCGCACGTGCAGGCTTGTTTGAATGCGGAGAAGTTCGCGTGCACCCAACGGGTAGCGTGACTGTATTTACAGGTTCGCATAGCCATGGCCAGGGTCACGAAACTACGTTTGCGCAAGTCGTGGCCTCTCGCTTAGGAATCTCGGTTGATGCCGTGGATATTGTGCACGGAGATACGGGCCGCGTGCCGTTTGGCATGGGTACCTATGGGTCGCGTTCGATTTCGGTCGGCGGTGCTGCAATCATGAAGGCACTCGATAAAATTGAAGCGAAAGCCAAAAAGATTGCAGCGCATCTGATGGAAGCCTCGGATACGGATATCGACTTCGCAAATGGTGAGTTCACCGTGCGTGGCACCGATAAGAAAATCCCGTTTGGCACTGTGGCGCTGACAGCCTATGTTCCACATAACTATCCACTTGAGACGCTCGAGCCTGGCTTAAACGAAACCGCGTTTTACGATCCGACGAACTTTACTTTTCCCTCAGGCACTTACATTGCCGAAGTCGAGATCGATCCTGAAACGGGTACCGTTCGACTCGATCGCTTCACCGCGGTCGATGACTTTGGCACCATCATTAATCCAATGATTGTCGAGGGTCAGGTGCATGGTGGTCTGGTGCAAGGCATTGGGCAGGCGCTCATTGAGAACTGCGTCTACGATCGTGAAACCGGCCAGCTATTAACGGGCTCGTTCATGGATTATGCGATGCCGCGCGCGGATGATTTTCCGCAATTCAATATTGGTCATGTTTGCACGCCTTGCACGCACAATCCACTCGGAACAAAAGGCTGTGGTGAAGCGGGTGCGATCGGGTCGCCACCTGCCGTGATCAATGCGGTTCTGGATGCCTTAGCCCCATTGGGTGTGAAGGACTTAGATATGCCAGCGACCCCGCATCGGGTCTGGCAAGCCATTCAGTCTGCGAAAGCATAAAGAGAGGAACAACGCCATGTACGCATTTACTTATGATCGTCCTGCATCCCTGGCAGAGGCCGCAAAATTGGTTCAAGCTGGCGGCCAAGCGCTCGCCGGTGGACAAACCATGCTGGCCTCGATGAAACAACGTCTCATGCAGCCAGAGAAATTAGTGGATTTAAGTCGCATTGCTGAACTCAGTGGTGTGCGCAAAGAAGGTGATCAGCTGATTATCGGCGCGATGACCAAGCACTGCGACGTTGAGCAAAACGCCTTGGTTAAACAACATATTCCCGCGTTGGCGGCTTTGGCGGGTGGTATTGGTGACCGTCAGGTGCGTGCGATGGGAACGTTGGGCGGCTCTGTCGCGAATAATGATCCTGCGGCGTGTTACCCCAGCGCGGTGATGGCGTTGGGCGCAACGATTCATACCAACACACGCAAAATAGCAGCGGATGACTTTTTTCTAGGGATGTACGCGACGGCGTTACAGATAGGTGAGCTGATTACTGCGATTAGCTTTCCAATTCCTAAGCGTGCTTCGTATGCAAAATTTAAGCAAGGTGCATCCAGATTTGCGATGGTTGGCGTGTTTGTTGCGGATACGAATCAGGGCGCACGCGTGGCGGTGACGGGCGCGAGTAACGGCGTGTTTAGGCACGCAGGGCTCGAAGCGGCGTTAGCAAAAAAATTCGCTCCTGAATCTGTCGCTGCGGTCCATGTGGATGAGTCTGAACTGAATAGTGATATCCATGCCTCGGCAGCGTATCGTGCACAGTTAATCAAGGTTCAAACACGCCGTGCGGTGCAAGAGGCCCTTGCCTAGGAACTGCAGTCGTTGCACACGGGTAAGTTTTGGGAATTTCAATGACGGGCACGCTTAGCGTTGATTCAATCGACGCGCTGATTGAAGCACTGGCAGCAGTAGGGTATGAAGCCGAACGGCGCTTAGCGACCGCCGTGTTTTTGAGCCTGCGTTTGCAGCGTCCGTTATTGCTCGAAGGCGAGCCCGGTGTCGGCAAAACCGAGTTGGCGAAGGCGCTGTCAAAGGTCCTTGGCCGTCCACTGGTGCGCTTGCAATGTTACGACGGCATGGAGCAACGCGAGGCGTTGTACGAGTGGAACCATGCGGCGCAGTTGATGCACATGCGTGCGCAGCAAAATCACGCTGAGCCCGAACAGCTTGAGCGAGAAATCTACCAGCAAAAATATTTGATCAGGCGCCCTCTGCTGCAGGCGCTTGAATCGCCCGCGCCAGGTGCGGTCTTGCTGATTGATGAGGTGGATCGGGCCGATGCACCGTTCGAAGCTTTTTTACTAGAATATCTGGGTGAGTTTCAAGTCAGCATCCCTGAGTTTGGTACGGTGAAGGCCGTGTGTCCGCCTGTGACGATCCTCACCAGTAACCGTACGCGTGATTTGAATGATGCCGTAAAGCGACGCTGTTTATATCAGTGGATGGATTATCCTGATCGTGAGCGCGAGTTAACGATCGTTCGGGCGCAAGTGCCTGAGGCGGGCGACGCGCTCGCTGAACAGGTGGCGACCTTTGTTGCGAGGTTGCGCAGTGCGCCCTTTGTCAGTGCGTTTAGTCGCAGCCCCGGGATTGCTGAAAGCGTAGAGTGGGCTAAGGCGCTTGTGGCTTTGAATACACTGCAGCTTGACCCCGAAGTTGTTCAAGATACGGTTGGTATCTTGTTTAAACAACGTGAAGACGTTGCGGCTCTGGGTCCGCTGCTCGACGCGCTGCTTGCGCCGGCTGACGCTAACTAGTTTGCGACCGATGAATCATGCTGTTAGGTGACGCACGCGTAGGCAAGATGGCCGAGAATGTGATCGGTTTTGGGCGTACCTTAAGACGTGCCGGTTTGCCTATGGATAGCGCACGGATCGGTGTAGCCTTACAGTCCGCATTATTAGTTGGCCTCGAGCAGAAGCACGATTTTCATGCGGCCTTACGGGCAACGCTCGTGTGTCGTCAACAAGATCAAGAAGTCTTCGATCAGTTGTTTGACGCTTATTTTCGTAATCCCGAATTGACGCAGCAATTATTGGCTCAGATGCTACCCAAGACGACTGAGGCCACCCCTAAGCCCAAACGGTTAGCGCGTGCGCAAGAGGCGCTGGCTGCGGTGCGTGCTGCAGTGAATCAGCCAGCACGCGAAGACGAAAAAATAGAATTTGATGCTGCGATGTCGGCGAGTGATCGACTGCGCTTACAGCATGCCGATTTTGAAAGTTTGAGTGCGAGTGAATTTCGCTTGGTTGAGCGGCTAGCCCGTGAAATGGCACTGCCTTGGCCCACCCACGGTGCCCGCCGACTGCAACGCAGCGTGCGGGGTACCCGCTTGGATTGGGGCCGAACTTTGCGTGACTCGATGCGCTATGACGGCGAGTTGCTGACGCTTCCTTATTTGTCACGCCGCCACACACCGTTGCCGGTATTAATCTTGATCGATGTTTCGGGATCTATGGAGCGTTACGCACGCTTGATGCTTGCATTTTTACATCAAAGCACGCGTGCAGTCTCGCGTTCGGTATTTGCCTTTGGTAATCACTTGACCGACTTAAGTGCAATTTTTCGATTAGCCGACACCGATGCCATGCTAGAGGGTTCAAATCGGTTGATCAGCGACTTCGCCGGTGGCACGCAAATCGGCGCGTCACTTGCGCAGCTGCGTTTGCAACATCATCGACAATTGATTGGTCGGCGCACGGTGGTACTGTTGATTAGTGACGGACTCGACACGGGCACTGCGGACTCGTTAGCGCACGAACTGAGTTGGCTTAAGCGCAACTGCCGCAGTTTATTATGGCTCAACCCCTTACTGCGTTATGAGGGGTATCAACCCATCGCCAGCGGTGCGCAAGTGTTACAAAAGCAGGCAGATGCAATGTTCGCGATTCACAACCTTGCGCATCTTGAAGAGTTGGCGCAAAGTTTAGCGAACGTACTGAAATCGTAATTTTTGAGAGACCACTCTATGGATATGCAAGGCAATCGTCACTTAAGCGTGACGCAACAACAAGCATGGGATGCGCTCAACGACCCTGAAATTTTAAAGTCGTGTATCCCAGGCTGTGAAAAATTTGAGCAGACGACTGAAAACGAATACGCGGTCGCAGTGGCGCTCAAGATTGGTCCGGTCTCGGCGAAGTTCAACGGCAAGGTCACGTTAGCTGATATTCAGGCACCGGTTTCCTATCAGTTGCAGTTCGAGGCTCAGGGGGGTGTTGCCGGGTTCGGGCAAGGGGAGTCTAAAGTCGAGTTGATTACGACAGACGGCGGTTGCGAATTGCGCTACACCGTGCACTCAAAGGTGGGTGGAAAAATTGCCCAGCTCGGGCAGCGCTTGATTGACGGGGTTGCGAAGTCGTTAGCTGAAGATTTTTTCAAACGGTTTGATGAGGCGTTACAGGCCAAATATCCGCGTGCCGAGGGTGCGTCCGATCTGGTTGCTCAACCCGATGCGCGTGAGCCGTCCGTGTTGAAGAAATTACTTTGGCCTGCGGTGGGTCTGCTTGCGCTGGGCTTGCTTGTTTGGTATTTCAAACGATAGGACGCCGACGGGTGGCCGGTTTGACTAGAAGGTATCCAAGCAATACAGTGGCACACAGACTGCGTAAAAAACAAATAATAAGGGGACAAAATTATGGCTGTGACCAAAGTTGGTCGTTTTATGGTCGAGCGTGTGCTTGAGCTCGAGCGTCCTTATGCACCTGCGCGCGAGTTTTTTCCAGACTTAACGCAAGATATGCTGACCACCTGCCTACGTGAGTTGCCAGGGGGGCAGCTGAATCCGGATGGTCGGCTTCAAATGAGCTTCCATGCGTTTGTTGTCAAAACTGATCGCCATGTCATTTTGGTGGACTCCTGTTGCGGCAATGACAAAGAGCGTCCCTTGCGCCCAGCGTTTCATAAAATGAATAATGGATTTTTATCTGCACTTGCGAAGGCCAAGGTTAAGCCTGAGCAAGTCGATTACGTGATGTGCACGCACCTGCATTGGGATCATGTCGGCTGGAATACCCGCTTGGTCGATGGTGTTTGGAAGCCGACCTTTCCGAATGCAAAGTACTTGATGTCTAAAACCGAATTCAATCATGCTGAGACTGTGTATCGGAGCGGTAAAAAAGACACGCACACTCAAGCCTTTGAAGACAGCATCGATCCGATTGTGCGCGCTAAGCAGGCGGTACTCGTCGACGATGGCCATGAAGTCGATCAAGGGATGTGGATCGAGCCTTGTCACGGTCACACCCCTGGCAATATCGTGATCAACCTTGAGTCTGAGGGGCAGCGCGGTGTGCTGACCGGAGACGTTGTGCATCATCAGATCCAGTTACGCTATCCCGATATGTCGACAACCGCCGATGACAATCAAGATTTGGCGCGAGTATCTCGTACAGCGTTGATTGACAAGCACGCAGAAACGGGCAACCTGATCTTCCCTGCTCACTTCCCGGCTCCCACGATTGGACGCATTGAACGCAACGCAGCGGGTGGCTTTCGCTACGATACCGATGCCTCTTGAAGCCGCTCGCCGGCGTCGGGCGATTCTGTTGCTGGCGTTACTGGTTGTGATTTGGGGCCTGAATTGGGTTCTGGCCAAGAAGTCGCTTGAGTTTGTGTCTCCAGTTTGGGTGACCGCATTTCGGTTGGTGCCTGTTTGCATTATGTTTTTTGTGATTTGTATCGCCACGAAACAGTTACGTATCCCGGTGCGTGCCGATATTCCGGTGATTTTTAGTATTGGCTGGTTGCACATGGTGGGTTTTTCAGTGTTAGTGAGCTGGGGCCTGCAGTACTTGCCCGCTGGAAAATCAATTGTCTTGGCGTACACCACACCACTCTGGGTATTGCCTGCGGCGTGGTTGTTCTTGAATGAGTCGTTTACACCAAGGCGTATTCTTGGTTTAGTGATTGGTATGTCGGGTCTCGTGCTGATTTTGCAACCGAGTGCAATGGACTGGAGCGATCGCAATGTTTTGATTGGCCATGGCTTCGTACTGATGGGGGCATTGCTTTGGGCGATCTCCATCGTTTATGGTCGTGCGCACAAGTGGGTGACACCGCTGTTCGCTTTATTGCCTTGGCAGATGCTGGTAGGGGGGCTCACTCAAGTCGTATTGGCCTTCGCTTTGGAGGGAATGCCCCACTTCGATTGGTCACTTGAGGCGATTTTGCTTGTCGGCTTTGGTAGTTTGTTTGGCAATGGTATTGCGTATTGGCTGATGAACATCGTGAGTCGCGATCTACCGGCTGCGGGCGTCTCAATGGGTTTGCTCGGGGTACCCTTGATCGGCTTGTTTTGTTCGAGTCTGTTTCTAGGCGAGGTTTTAGGGCCTGAACTGTTGATTGCGACGGTGTTGATCATTGCCGGAATTATTTTGGGTACCTTGCCCAAGTCGAGTCAACCGAATTAAATTGTCGTAAGTGACATAAAAAATAGGGGACAAAATGATGCAACGTATCAAACTGATTAGCGCTAGCCAAGCGCGACCGGGTCTTTATGCTTCGACTCTGCAGCAATGGGCGATACGACTTGTTCTGGCAATTGTAGGCGGCTCGAGTTTGGCGCCACAGCTTTTGCTTGCTCAAACTGTCGCAAAATTTCCAGATAAATCGATCCGTTTTGTTGTGCCTTTTCCACCCGGCGGTGGTAACGATATTTTGGCGCGCGCAATTGCGCCGCGATTGGCAGAGGCTTTCGGTCAGACGGTTGTTGTCGATAATAGGGCCGGCGCCGGCGGCAATATTGGGTCAGAATTCGTGGCGAAGTCTGCCCCTGATGGATACACCATTTTGATGGCATCGAATCAGATTACGATTAATCCCTGGCTCGACAACAATGTGCCGTTTGATATTGAAAAAGATTTCGTGGCTGTTGCGCAGGTTGCATCAGTGCCAATGGTCCTTGTGATTAATCCTGCCATTCCTGCTAATGATTTAAAAAGTTTTATTGCGTTGGTCAAAGCAGATCCTAGTAAGTTCAACCATAGTACGCCGGGGACAGGTACCGCGCAGCACATCGCCTTTGAGGTGTTTAATTATTCTGCAGGCGTGAAAGTGACGCATGTGCCGTACAAAGGGACGGGGCCGGCAATCGCAGACTTGATTGGAGGGCAAGTGCAAAGTGCGATCGGCACAATGGCGTCACTCGAGCAGCACGTGAAGGCAGGAAAACTTCGTGCGTTAGGCCTGACTACGGCTGTGCGTTCTGCGGCGATGCCCGATGTACCGACGATTGCTGAGGCTGCTGGGTTGCCAGGTTTTGAAGTGCCGCTTTGGTACTCGATTCTGGCGCCTGCCAATACACCCAAGGATATTGTTGAAAAACTGTCTGCTGAAATTGGACGCGCGCTCGCTGACCGGGCAACCAACGAGCGGTTAACAGGGCAAGGTTTTATTGTGACCTACCTGAATCCAAAAGAGATGGATGAAATGATTAAAAAGGATTTGCTGTATTGGCAAAAAACGATCAAGGCGATTGGTTTAAAGATTGATAAATAGGAATGTAGAAATGAGTGGTGCGGGCAGCGTGAATATTAACAATGCACTTGCAGGGATCAAAGTGCTTGATTTCACGCAGATTGGTGCGGGCCCTTTGATTGGCATGCAGCTGGGTGATATGGGCGCCGAGGTCATCAAGGTTGAGTCACCGGGTGGGGATATCGGCCGAAAACTTGGCCCACCCTGGCAAGAGGGCGAATCTGTCGTGTCGATGAGTTTCAATCGCAATAAGCGTTCAATTGCGATTGATTTGAAAAAACCAGAGGGCGTGGCCCTAGTCAAACGGATGGCAGTAACTTCTACGATTGTGCTTGAAAGCTTTCGTCCTGGGGTCATGGATAAGCTGGGTGTCGGTTATGCGGCCCTCAGTGACATTAATCGTGGTGTGATTTTTGGTTCAGTGTCGGCCTACGGTCAAACGGGTCCGTGGCGCGACAAGGCTGGCGTAGATGGAATCGTGCAGGCTGTATCGGGTTTGATGAGCAATATTGGTGATGCGAACTCACCTCCCATGAAAGTTTTGGTGCCCGCGGTGGATATGGTGACGGGTTTTGTATCGACCTCAGCGGTCTTGGCTGCGTTGCGTGTGCGTGAGGCCACGGGTCAAGGTCAGCATCTTGATTTTTCGCTATATAACAGCGCCTTGATGTTGCAGTTGTCGTCTGTTGCCTCGTACTTATCCAGCGGCGAATTGCCCTTGCGCACAGGCACAGCGGCGCCCTATTCGGCGCCTAACGAAGCCTATACGACTAAAGATGGTTGGATCATCATCGCGGCCTATCATGATGATCGCTGGCTTGCGCTCTGTAAGTTGTTGGGCAAACCAGAGCTTGCAACCCACGCTGATTTCGCAACGATCCCCAAGCGCGTGGCCAATCGCGATGCCTTGATGCAAGAGCTTAAAGTGTTGTTAGCGCATAAAACATCGTTTGAGTGGCAAGAACTCTTTGAGGCTGCAGACATCATTTGTGGCCCCATTGCAGATTACGATATGGTGATGCAATCACCACAGTTGGCGCACAACGGAGTGATTGTTGATACGCATAGCTCAGTTGCCGGCTTAGTGCGCATGCCCGGGTTTGCTGCGGGCGATCGTGATGCGCAGTCGCGTGTACGGTATGGCCCTCCTGCGCTTGGCGAGCATAGCTGTCAAATTCTTGCTGAATTTGGCTTGTCTGTTTCTGAGATTGACGCCTTGCTTGCGAGTGGTGCAGTGATTCAGCGGCAGTGAGGATAAAAATGAAATTCAAAGCAATCAAGCTCTACGAAGAAAATGGAAAACGTATCAGTCGAATGATTGAGCAAACCATTGACGACCTCGCGCCAGGCGATGTCGTGATTCAATCGCAGTATGCGGCTGTGAACTACAAAGATGCGCGAGCAGTGACGGGTGTTGGTAAGGTGCTGTCAAACCTGCCTGCGGTGCCAGGCGTTGAGGTGGCGGGCTTAGTCGTCGAGTCCTCAAACGACCAGTTTAAGGTGGGTGATGTCGTGACTGTGCAGGGCGGACGTGAGTTCGGGATGCGGCGCGACGGCGCGTATAGCGAGTACGTGCGTGTGCCTGGTAGTTGGGTGGCGCACGTGCCCGAGGATACCGATCCCTTTGAATCGGTTGCGATGGGCTTAGCCGCCTACACCTCTGCGTTGGCTGTGGACGAGTTGTTGTTGCGCGGTGTTAAGCCTGAGCATGGGCCAATTTTGGTCACTGGCGCAACGGGCGGTAGCTCATCGTTTGCAATCGATATGTTGGCGGGCTTAGGCTATCGCGTCGTCGCCAGCACAGGAAAAAAAGACACTGAAGCGGCTTATTTAAAAAGTATTGGCGCAGCCGAAGTCATTGGTCGTGATGAAATCGCGGGTGGCGACAAATCTTTAGAAGAGCAGCGCTGGGCCGGTGCGATTGATGCCGTCGGCGGCAAGCCTCTTGACGATGTATTGCGCTCAACGAAACAGCGCGGTGTCGTTTGCGCCTTTGGCAATGCCGCAGGCGAAACCTTTAGTACGTCGATTTACCCTTTCATTTTACGCGCGGTGTCACTGGTAGGCATTAATGGCAATCATCCCGTCCCGACGCGCGGTGGCGTCTGGCAGCGCATGCAAAAGGGCGGAGACTTGCGTCCGAAGCACATCCATCAGATTGCTTATACCATCGCGTTTGACGACTTAAAAAGCCATTGCGACAAGCTGATTAGCTCGGGTGTGCGCGGGCGTGCTGTTGTGCAGTTTTAGTTTGAGGTGTCGTCCGTCAGGTTCACCCAGGTGATTGGTTCAATCCGCTTGCGATTCACTTTCAAATCGAATACATCAAAGCGATTGTAGTAGCCGACGACATCATGAAATTGCTTGGGCTCAATGCACTGACTCAGATCGAGTTCAGCATAGATTAAGCCCTCTTCTGTTTGTAAAGTGTCGCCAAACTGTGTGCCCGTTGGGTTAACAAAGAATGACTCTGCTCCAGGCGTCTTCTCAAGCACATTTGCAACGCTACGATCCCTTTTCACTAAAAAATCAAACATGGGCTTGTCCATGAACCCGGCACACACAATGCCGAACGATTTCGATTCGAATGAGTGCGCCGATGCGCGGATACGGTTGGCTTGCAAGTTGTTGTAGTTACCACCCTCGGCTGGGTTGCGAGTAGGCCATATCGGCGGCCAGCTTGAAATATGAATTTGCTCTTTCTGAGCCATCAATGCATACCGAGCTAACGGATTGGTGTTTTCTCCGCAGATCAAGCCCCCAATATTTCCGATGCGGGTGCGAGCCACCTTCAGGCCGGCACCATCTCCGGGTGCCCAGATGAGTTTTTCAAAAAACGTAGGTACGAGTTTGCGATGGTGGATGAGCGTTTCGCCTTGATCAGAAATTAAGATGTTCGAATTCCAGATACAACCTACGCTGGCATGACTCGCCTCACTCAAGCCAAAGGAGACGAAGATATTGAATTTTTTTGCTTGCGCGGCAATAGCTGCGACCTCAGGCCCATCACATAACAAGCTGTTTTCGACAAAGCGTTGAAACAGGTCGTGATTTTCCATCGGAGACCATAAGGCGGCCCAAATCGGAAATCCGGGAATAAAGGATTCGGGGAATACAATGAGCTGTGCACCTTTTTGGGCCGCTTCCTGAATGAGCCCCAAGGCCTTTGCGACAGTAGCCTTTTTGTCCAAAAATACTGGCGCGACGTGTGCAACCGCAACTTTAGTGACTGTGTTGTGCATCATGATCCCTTTTCGATTGTTAAATTCTAAGCTTGAATGGCTGCAATGAATCAGAGTAAATTTGCAACCTGTATTGCAAATTTACAAAGTCGACCTTTAATGACCGCGCACTCTAAACACAGGCAGTTGAATTGGGAGGACCTAAAAATTTTCCTGAACGTCTATCGTTCAGGAAATATTACCAATGCGGCCAAGAAGTTGAAGCTAGACGACTCAACGGTCAGTCGAAGGATTGCACAGCTTGAAGTATGCCTTGGTCACAAGCTCTTTCAGCGCACTCGGGGTGGCATGATCCACACGAAATTTGCTGATGAGATTGTCGAGCAGCTCGAGCGTGTCGAACTCGGCATACAGGGCTTGGCCGATATTGTTCAGCCAGAAAAAGAGATCACGGGCACCGTTCGAGTTGCGATGATGGAGGGCATTGGTTCCTTATATCTAGCAAATAAATTTAAGCCATTTTTCAGCGAGTACCCTGCGATACGCCTTGAACTGGTCACTTCGTCCAATTACATCAAGGTCGGCTACCGAGAAGCCGACTTATTTTTGAGCTTTTTCAAGCAATCGGGCAAAGGGATCGTTTGTGAAAAGGTAGGCGAATTCGTGCTTTACCTTTATGGCACCTCTGAGTATTTCGCCCAGTTCGGTCGGCCCAAGACTGTGGCCGATTTGCAGCAGCACCGTTTTGTGACCTATATCGACGACTTGATCCAGATGGACACGGTACGCTGGTTGGATGAGGTGATCAAGGGCCCCGACGCTCAGGTCACCTCTAGCAGCATGGTGGCCCAGATTGCCTTTGCCTCCTCAGGGGTAGGCTTGGGCCTCTTCCCTAAGTTTGCGATTCCCAAGGGCTCTGAATTGACGCCTGTATTGACGGACAGTGTTCGGGTGAAACGCGAGATCTATATCAGCGCTCAAAGTGACCTATTGGCGGTCGAGCGGGTCTCTCAAGTACATCGATTCATTAAGTCTATTTTTGAATCAGATGATGTATTTTTGAATCAATAGGTTCATGCGGTCGATTTTTTGCAACCATGCTTGCAAAAAACAGCCTTGCATTTTTAGAGTAGTCGATTAGACTGAGGGTCACTCGTTAGGCACCCACAGAAAGAACCTCATGAATCAAACGATAGTAGCGCTGGCTATTAACGGCATCGTATTTGGGCTGATCGTTGCGCTCATTGCCTTAGGCCTGTCTATTATTTTTGGATTATTGGACATTATCAACCTGTCCCATGGTGATTTTTTTATGGTGGGCACGGTGCTCACCTATACGACACTCACTACGCTCGGGCTTTTCTGGCCCGCGCTGATCATCGCGCCCTTAATTGGCTTTGCGCTAGGCGTGATTGTTCAGTATTCGATCATTCAGCGAATCAAAAACAATGCTGCACTCTCCATTGTGGCAACGTTTGGGTTGTCGATGATTATTCAAGAAGTCGTACGGATGACTTTTGGTGCAGCACCAAAACGCATTATGTCGCCGATTCAAGGTACCTTTGGATTGTTTGGTATTGAATACGAGTGGTATCGAATTTTTGCGGCGATGGCGTCAATCATCGCGATTGTTGCCTTCTTTATATTTCTTAAAAAAACGAAACTCGGCACTTGGATGAGAGCAGTGCGGCATGACCGGGACACGGCAACCGCCATGGGGATACCGACCCAGCAGGTATATTTGTTTACGTTTGGTATCGGCTTTGCAATGGCAGCACTTGGAGGTGTGATCGCAGCGCCAATCACCACGGTCGATTTTCGTACCGGCGTGGATATTTTGCCCTTCTGCTTCATGGCGGTGATTATCGGTGGCTTGGGTAATCTGCCTGGCACTGTGGCGGCTGCGGTACTGCTTGCGTTTTTAGAAGGTGTGATCTCGGGCTTTGCAACGCCAACAATTGCTCGAATATTTTCGCTCGTCTTAATGAGTGGAGTCCTGTTGGTTCGCCCACAGGGTTTATTCAAGGGGCTTACGAAATGAGGATCAGTTTAGGCTACGCAAGCTTGTTCGTTGCGCTGGTGCTAGCGCCATGGTTGATTACTTGGCTTGGGGATCCTTTTTGGCTGAGCATTCTGACCGAGATCGTAATTTGGTCATGCTTCGCAGCCAGTATTAATTTTTTATTCGGCTATGTGGGCTTACTCTCGTTTGGTCAGGCGTTGTACTTTGGCTTCGGAATGTATGGCGTCGCGCTCGGGATCACTGAGTTGCACCTCTCTTTTTGGCCCGCATTTTTCTTGGGCCCGCTAAGCGCCACTGTTATTGCTTTTTTAACTGGGATTTTGGCGGTGCGTTTAACCTGGCATTATTTTGCGATCATTACGGTCGTATTTTCTTTGATCATGTACTTCTTGGCGCTGACTTTTAAGTCTTTGACAGGG
>CAIYCP010000555.1 GCA_903924715.1 uncultured beta proteobacterium | reverse complement strand
GACCACAAGGTTTCTATTTTTTATACAGCACCCACTGCGATCCGGTCGTTGATTAAAACCTCTGATGCAGATGTCGCGGTCCATCCCAAAAGTTTTGATTTGTCGAGTTTGCGTTTGCTGGGCTCGGTGGGTGAGCCGATCAATCCTGAAGCATGGATGTGGTACCACACCAATGTTGGGGGCGGTCGGTGCCCCATTGTGGATACCTGGTGGCAAACTGAGACTGGCGGTCACATGATCACGCCGATGCCAGGTGCCACGCCTTTAAAGCCTGGTTCGTGCACTACGCGTTTGCCGGGAATTACCGCAGCGATTGTTGATGAGGTGGGCGGAGATGTTGAGGCGGGGCATGGAGGCTTTTTAGTGATCAAGCGTCCTTGGCCCTCCATGATTCGTGGGATCTGGGGAGACCCCGAGCGTTACGTCAAAAGCTATTTCCCTCCAGAGCTAGGTGGCTACTATCTCGCTGGCGATGGTGCGCAATGCGACAAAGATGGCTGCTTCTGGATTATGGGGCGCATCGATGACGTACTGAACGTCTCAGGCCATCGTTTAGGCACGATGGAAGTTGAGTCTGCGTTGGTGGCGCACGAAATGGTCGCTGAGGCTGCCGTGGTGGGGCGCCCGGATGCAACAACCGGTGAGGCTGTAGTGGCGTTTGTGGTGCTTAAGCGCGCAAGGCCCGAGGGCGACGAGGCAATCGCCATCGGTAAACAGTTGCGCGACTGGGTGGCTAAAGAGATTGGCCCGATTGCTAAGCCTAAAGAGATTCGTTTCGGTGACAATCTGCCTAAAACGCGTTCTGGCAAAATCATGCGACGCTTGTTGCGTGTAGTGGCCAAAGGTGAGGTCGTGACGCAAGATATCTCAACCCTCGAAAACCCTGCGATTCTGGATCAGTTGTCTAAGCCTGTTTAAGCGGGCTTCCGCAATCAAAAGAGCCCGTGCGCGGGCTCTTTTTTTTATCTGACTGATGTTCTAAATAAGATAAAAAAGTTGCATGAATTGCGATATTGTCGTACACCTACACAAGCGCGCTTGATTTCAATCACGGCGCGATTCAATTTCAAAGGAGCCGCGTGATGCAATTCACAAAATCATCAATTCTTAAGTCGCTTGCCGCTATTGCGATGACGTCCCTCTTGGCAGGTCAGAGTGCTTGGGCGCAGGTCGATACCTTGGCCAGTATCAAGCAAAAAGGCAAAATCGTGGTGGGCGTCAAAGCCGATTACAAACCGTTTGGTTATGTTGATCCGGCCGGAAAAATCGTTGGCTTTGAGATTGATATGGCCAATGAGCTTGCAAAAAAACTGGGTGTACAAATCGAATTGATTCCAGTAGTGGCTGCGAACCGTATGGAGTTCGTCAAGCAAGGTCGCACAGACTTAATGATCGCGACCATGTCTTACAAGCCCGATCGTGCTGAAGTGCTAGCGATTCCTGAGCCCTTCTACTACGCGAGTGCTGCAGCGGTGATGGCCAAAAAGAATTCGGGCCTGAAAGAATGGACCGATTTGAAAGGTAAAACAGTTTGCGGTATTCAGGGCGCGTATTACAACCGCCGTACGGGCGACGAGTTTGGCGCAAAACTCTTGACCTTTAAAGGTTCAACAGAAGCGCTGGCCGCACTCGAGGCGGGTAACTGCGTGGGTATCGTGTTTGATTC
>CAIYCP010000554.1 GCA_903924715.1 uncultured beta proteobacterium | reverse complement strand
CGGCGACTGACGGCCTTGCGTCATGGGTTGTTGTCCGTTGGGTGGCGTCTTTGGCAAAAGGGATATACGAACCCATCAAGCTGCAGCGCGTTTCGGGGGCGTTTTGTCCGCCGTGCGTGCCAAGCGGTGCGACTAAGTCGGGTACCCGTACCCCCCCTAAGGCGTTACCGTCCACATCGAGTTTAGGGACCTGAATGATCGCTTTGGGAAGATTGTTTGGTGCGCGAAGTGCTGGTGGAGTCGCTTGCGCGCGTTCAAGGGTCATAAGTTGGTTGGCCGGGGGCTGCCGATTCGAACCCGCCCATTGATCGAGCTTTAAAAACGTTGCGCGCGAAATCGGCGTCCAGTCTAGTACACCTTGCGACAGTTTGCAGTAGTCGGGTTTGAGCGGAATCAACACATGCGACGAGCCTGCAATGTCATACATGCGAACGTTTTCGGGTATTGCCTGATCGGTATCGCCCTCAGCACCCGTGCGCCCGAGCGATGCACGCAAAGAATAATAGTCGGTTGAGGTGGTAATCAAAACCATCTTAGGGGCGACTTCACCGCGCGCAACCACCTGCGCTGTAATATCGCCGATCGTGAGCAGGCCGTCGTGTACGCCTGGCATGTCAGGGTCATTGAAGTTCGGTGTGCCGTTTGCGCTTGATTCGGGGCCAATGCCCGTTTGCATGATGGGCAAAAGCCCCGAGCCTGAAACAAAAACGTGCATGCCGTCAAAGACACGCTGCGGTCCGGCCATATTGAAGCCGTTGAGTAAAAAGCTTTTCAGAAATCGTCCGGTTTGTGATTTGCCGCTTGCAAGCGTGCGGCTAATCATTCCGGCAAGCGGATTTGCGTTACCGCTTGAATCTTTTGCTGCGTGCGAAAGAAAAATTCCGGCATCGCGCATGATGGCAAAGCCAACGCCCTCTACGAATCGTTGTTTGCCCTCTGCATCTTTAAACGAAGGCAGATTCGCACCCTGGCCAAGCTCCCAATAGACCTCTGCCACCGAAAATCCATTGTCTTGTAAAAAACCGGTGCCTTGTTCAAAGGTGCCAGATTGAAAGGGCTCGTCGCGCGGTGAGTTGTAAAGTGCGCTCGCGTAGGCTTTTCCGCGGTTCGGCACATCGATCAACAAGGCCCCATTGCCACGGGTTTTTTCAGAGGGCATTGTTAACACAAGTTTGGTCGAATACTCGACTTTTCCAGAGGCATTCAAGGGCGCCTTGTCAAGACCCGGGATTTTTTCTGTGGGTGACAGTTGCCCGTGCAACGTCGCGTGCATGATCGTGTAGGCCCCCGAACGAAAGGTGCCGTAGGGCTGGGTCGACGTGATTTCGAGGCGCGTGATCTCTGCAGCAGCGTTACACGAAAACAGCAAAGTCACCGCTGCATAGAGCGAATGTCGTAGAAGAGCTTTGTACATGGACGCCTCACAAAAATAAAAATAGCTTAAATGCGTTCGACTTCTAGTGCTGCCGCCATCGCGGCGTCGGGTCAGGTTATGCGCTGATCGCACTGAGTCCCATCAACACAGGTGCAAGCCCCGTATACGGACCGGTTTGAATCACGACCTCAACTACTTCATTTTGAGTCAGGCCACAATTTAGGCCCGCTTTGGCGAACTTAGTGACAAGACCTGAAAAGGTTAACGCGGTAAATGAAGCAATTGCACAAATCGCGCGCTCGCGCATTTCCATGCCGGGTCGTTTCCATAGTTCGCCGTAGCAAAATTGAACGACATCAGGATAAAAAGTCGAGGCCACTGAGTTTTCGGGGTTGGCGTAACCAACATGTCTGCGTTCTGCATGCAGGGTCGTCATGACTTCTTGGCCTCTTTGGGCGACTAACGCCAGCGGGTCGTCGCGGCTTGGCATATCAGGCAAAGAGACACCGCGTGCATCAAAGACGCGCTGAGATAACGCGAGGCAGTCTTTGGTCGTGGTTGAAAAGCCTGCATAGATGCCACATTGCATAAAAATTTCATTGATCGTTTGCGCACTTAAACCCGCATCGAGCGCAGCGTCGATATAGCTCTCTAGTGTAGAAAGTCTGCGGCCCACGCAGAGCGCAGACAGCGTTGCAATCATGCGCGAGGGTAAATCAAGGCCAGGCCTTGACCAGACTCGACCAAAAACAAATTCTTGTTCGAACTGATCAAACGCGGCGTGACTAGACTGAGGGGGTGTCGTGCCAAAGAGTTCTTGTTGCTTGCTTTGGCCGAGCGTGCGCAGTTCGAGGCGGTCGTTCATGTGTGTCTCCAGTATCGAATCGATTATTCGTTCGTTTTTTTATTTTGATTGCGGCTGATCATACGGGATGGCGCGACTCGGCTCTACCCCTGTTTATTCAGGCTGTACGCCCGCATCGCTGATTTTTTTTGCCCAGCGTGCGCGATCATCTTTCATGTATTGCGCAAACGCTTCAGGGGTTTTAATCAGCATCCGTGCAGAACAACAGGCGTGCATGCGCGCAGCCACCTCAGGCAACGCCACCGTTTTGAGCAATGCGGCGCTTAGGGTTTGGATAACCGTTTGGGGGGTGTTTTTGGGCACCAGCATGCCAACCCAAGTCGTCATTTCAAAGTCGGCGACGCCCGCCTGCGCCATGGTGGGTACATTTTCGAGTCCAACGATGCGTTCGGGTGAGGTGACCGCTAAGGCCTTGAGCCTTTGTTGGCCTAAATGTGCCTTAGAAGTTGTGACGTCGTTGAACATAAATTTGATTTGTCCCCCGATCAAGTCGGTGACGGCTTGGGGGCTGCTTTTGTAAGGCACGCCCGTTGCGCTCGTATTTGTTTGTTTTAAGAAGGTTGCGCCCGCGATTTGCCCTACCGTCGCGCCCCAGCCAAACGACGCCTTGTCAGGGTTTGCTTTCAGCCAGGCACTCAGTTCTTGGACGCTGTTCACAGGCAAGGTCTCACCGACCAATAATGTGTAATAGGCCTCCATGACGCCTCCGACCGAGGCAAAATCACGCTCAGTCTCGTAGGGCAAGCTCTTAAATAAGCTTGGGTTCAACGAATGAATAGAGGCAGAGGTCACAAAAACGGTATAGCCGTCTGGTGTCGAGCGTGCGACTGCCTCAGCGCCGATGAAGCCGTTAGCGCCCGCGCGATTTTCAACCGTGACAGGTTGACCTAGGTAGCCTTGCATATGCTGAGCGACCACTCGGGCCACCGTGTCGGTACCGCTACCTGGGCCAAAGGGGACGACCATCTTAAGGGGGCGGTTAGGGTAGGGTTCAGGAGTTTGAGCATGGGAAGCGGTGCTCAGACTAAACGCGCAAAGGGTAAGGGTAGTCAGCAGCGTTGAGAATACGTTCACGTTTGTCTCCGTGCGAAGTGGTCAATAACCGCAATAAGTGATTATTACGTGGCCTACTCATGAATGGTTATTTTTGTTTTACCATCTAGTCGAGGTAAAAAGCCAATCGTACGTTCAAGTTCTCTAGGTGTCGTAATGCATACACATGATTTGTCTGACTGGATTCATAGTCACACCTTTGATCAGGGCAGTCGCGCAGCTGAGCGAGGCACGCGTTGGGTGATGTGGATTACTGCGGTCATGATGGTGTTCGAGATTGCTGCTGGGTGGTGGTACAACTCGATGGCGCTGTTAGCAGATGGCTGGCACATGAGTTCGCATGCGGTGGCTTTAGGGCTTAGCGCGTTCGCTTATGCTGCCGCACGTAAATATGCGCTCGATCCGCGCTTTGCGTTTGGCACCTGGAAAATCGAAGTGTTAGCTGGGTTTTCAAGTGCGCTGTTCTTGTGCGGTGTCGCGGTCTGGATGGTTGTTGGTTCGGTTGAGCGTTTACTGGATTCAAAGCCGATTCATTACGAAGAGGCGATCGTAATCGCGGTGCTTGGTCTGTTGGTCAATATCGTTTGTGCGGTCATTTTGGGACGCTCACACGAACATCACGATCATGCCCACCATGCACATCATGGTCATTCGCACGACCATCATCACTCGGGGCATCACCAAGACTTAAACCTTAAGGCCGCCTATCTGCATGTTGTTGCCGATGCTGCAACTTCGGTGCTGGCAATCGTTGCCTTAATCGGTGGCTTAATTTGGGGTTGGTCGTGGCTAGATCCTGCCATGGGTATCGTGGGGGCGGTCTTGGTTGCCGTGTGGGCGAAAGGGCTATTGATTGAAACGGGCAAGGTGTTGCTCGATCGCGAAATGGATCATCCGGTTGTGGATGAAATTCGCGAGGTTGTTGAAACGGGTGCCGAGGCAGGCCATACCCGCGTGATCGATCTGCATGTCTGGCGAGTAGGTAAACAAGTGTATTCATGCGCGCTGAGTGTGGTCACGCACGATACCTCGCTGACCCCTGAGGCGATTCGCAAACAGCTGGCCGTGCACGAAGAAATCGTGCATTGCACGATTGAAATTCAACTTTGCGCTGACATTGCAGCTGCGTAAGAGCGTAACAACCGATGCGCTTGGATCGGTGATGCCTTGACGAAGGCAGCTCGTCTGTGAAGGTTGGGTGTGGTACGGCACGGCGAACTTTAGAGTCAAGGTATGATCCTTTCAAAAGGAGACCTTCATGTCGAAAGAACTTGGTAACGGTGCAGTGTTATGCGATGTTGATGCGCGCGGGGTTGTCACCGTGACGTTAAATCGTCCGGCCGTGAATAACGCCTACAACGAAGACATGATCTTGGGGCTGCATCAGGCCATGGATCTGTTGCCGTCTTTACCGGGTGCGCGAGTTGTTGTGATCCAAGGTAATGGCCGGCATTTTCAGGCGGGCGCTGATCTAGCGTGGATATCAAGCGTCGCGCCCAAAAGCCCCGAAGAAAACGAACGTGTGTCTCGCCTGACGGGCGAAGCGATCCGTCGATTGGATACGCTACCGATCCCCACGGTGGCCTTGATTCATGGCGGCTGTTTTGGCGGCGGAACGGGTCTGGCTTCGGTCTGCGACATCGTGGTGGCTGCTGACAATGCAATCTTTGCGATTACTGAAGCTCGCTGGGGATTGATCGCTGGGATTATCTTGCCACAACTGTGCAAAGCCATGGGCGTGCGTAACGTACGTCGCTACGCTTTAACGTGCGAACGCTTCGGTCCCGACGTGGCGCTGCGGATGGGGTTTGTCCACGAAGTATGTAAAGCCGATGAGCTTCGAGCGACGGGTGAGCGAATCGTGGATGGATTGCTAATGAACTCACCAAGCGCGGTGTCTGCAACGAAGCTGCGCACGCTGGCAGTTTCAGATTCTTTGCTGGACGACGACTTGTTCGCAGACTTAGTACGCGAGCACTCGGCGCTGCGTCAAAAAAGTGATGCGGCAGAGGGCACCGCTTCATTTTTAGAAAAACGATTACCCGCTTGGTATCCCGCGAAATGATGGACGAAAGTCTTGGCTAAGTCATGAGATTAAGTGCAGGCGGCGTAGATCGCTTTTTCGTAGTTTGTAAATAGGTCGAGCGCGTGCGGGTCGACAAAGGGCAGTACTTGCATCAGGATGACGCCCGTTAAATCTTTTTTCGGATCGATCCAGAAGAACGCGTTAGGCAGGCCCGCCCAAGCAAGGCTGCCTGCCGAGCGGCCAGTCGGCGCTACTTGTTCATTGATCATGAACGTCAGCCCCCAAGATTTTTCGACGCCAGTGAAAAACTCTGCATCGAGCGAAGCGGCTTTATTTTGCGTGCGTAAAAGATTAACTCTTAGGGGTCCCATCGCGTTTTTTGACATCAGGGCGATCGTTTCGGGCTTTAGGAGTTGATGTCCATTACCGCGTCCATGATTCAGGATCATGCGGGTAAAGCGAAGGTAGTCGCCCGCGGTTGAATACAAGCCACCACCGCCCGGGTCAAACTCGGTTTCTTGCGGGACTTCAAAGGGGGTTGTGCTTAACAAGCCCGTTGCGGGGTCGCGTTGATGTACTGTGGCCAGGCGTGTGCGCATACTGGGCGATATTTTGAAGCCGGTGCTCTGCATGCCAAGCGGCTCGGTGATGTTCTTTTGAATATATTCACCCAAGCGCATGCCGCTAGCCGCGGCAACCAATTGGCCAGCCCAGTCGATATTGATCCCGTATTCCCAGCGCTCGCCTGGCTCAAAGGTCAGTGGTACAGAAAGGGCAATTTTTTTTCCAGAACCTGCGCGAGGCAAATTCATTGTCTTCAGATAGCGGGCAGAGTCGGCATTCCAGATATCAGACGTAAAGCCAGCGGTGTGCGTGAGTAATTGACGCAGGGTGATTTGAGACTTTGGGGCACGCAGCAGAGGTTGTCCGTTTGTATCCCAACCTGTTAAAAGTTTGACTTCTGCAAGTTCGGGCAAGATCTTGGCCGCGGTCTCGTCAAGCGTTAACTTGCCTTGCTCAACTAATTGCATGGCTGCAGCACCCACGATTGGTTTGGTCATTGAGGCGAGCCAGAACACGGTGTCCGGCGTCATCGGGACGCCTGCGCCTAGCGCACGCTCGCCAAAAGCGGCTTCGTACAGGGTGCCCTCTGCAGAACTGGCCGCTGCGACGACCCCAGGGACGTGACCCGCATCAACCGCCTGCTGTAAAAGGGCGTCTGCGGCAGGTTTAAGTCTTGAAGTATCGAGTGATGAGGTCATTTTTTAAAACGCAATATAAATGGGTGGGCACTGTGTTGTGCAGAGAAAAAAGCCGCTACCTCCATTTATACCCGATTGTGTGCGTAGGGTCGGTGCACCTCTAGGCGTATAAAATGAGCCCCTATGAGACAAGCCAACCGACGTTCAACTGAATTCAAGCACGACCCCGATCAGCCGGTCGCCAAACGCCAATTAGGTGACTGGCGCGTGATCCGCGATTTGTTGCCCTACCTCTTGGCCTATCGTTATCGGGTGCTGCTTGCCATTGCCTGTTTGCTCGCGGCCAAGTTTGCGAACCTAGGGATCCCGATTTTACTTAAGACCCTGATCGATGATCTGGATGCACATCAGCGTGTTTCAACCGCCTTATTGGTGGTGCCACTTGGCTTGATTGCTGGCTATGGCTTGCTCAGATTTTCGGCCTCACTTTTTACCGAGCTGCGAGAGTTATTGTTTTCGCGAGTGACGCAACATGCGGTGAGGCAGATCGCGCTAGAGGTGTTTCAGCATTTGCATGCGCTGTCTCTGCGATTTCATTTGTCGCGTCAAACAGGTGGGGTGAGCCGTGATATCGAGCGAGGTACCCGCGCGATTCAATCGCTGGTGTCGTACTCGCTGTATAGCATCGTGCCCACACTCATTGAGTTTGTATTGGTGCTTGGATATTTTGCTTATAGCTACAACATCTGGTTTGCAGCGATCACCCTTTGTGCGTTGATTGTTTACATTGCCTTTACCATTGTTGTCACTGAATGGCGTACGCATTTGCGTCGTACGATGAATGATATGGATTCGCGCGCGAATCAAAAGGCCATCGATTCACTCTTGAATTTTGAAACGGTTAAATATTTTGGTAACGAATCGTTTGAGGCCACGCGTTACGATGAAAATCTGATCCGCTATCAGGCGGCAGCGATTAAATCGCAAAAATCGCTATCGTTGCTCAATGTGGGTCAGCAGCTCATTATCGGCGTGGGCTTGGTGTTGATTTTATGGCGTTCAACTGTCGGGGTTGCCAATGGCTCGATGACGCTAGGCGATTTGGTTTTAGTGAACACACTCATGATTCAACTTTACATTCCGTTGAATTTTTTAGGTGTGATTTATCGTGAAATTAAGCAATCGCTCACCGACCTTGATCGTATGTTCACGTTGCTGATGGCCGATCGAGAAATCGCCGATGATCCAGACGCCCCGGCGCTCGCGATTGCGGATCAGACGCAAGGCCCTGAAGTACGTTTCGAAAACGTGAATTTTCATTACGAATCAAATCGTACGATCTTGCACGATTTGAGTTTCACCATCCAGGCGGGCACCATCACTGCAGTCGTTGGTCGTAGTGGCGCGGGTAAAAGCACCTTGGCACGACTGTTATTTCGCTTTTACGATGTTCAGACCGGTCAGATCTTGCTCGACGGTCAGGATATTCGACGGGTCAGGCAGTCTAGTTTGCGACAGTCGATTGACATCGTTCCGCAAGATACGGTGCTGTTTAACGACACCATCGCCTATAACATTGCTTATGGTCGCCCTGGCGCCTCTGAATCTGATATTCAAAGCGCTGCTCGCGCGGCCCAGATGGATCAGTTTATTGCGCACTTGCCAGAGGGCTACCAAACACAAGTCGGTGAGCGTGGCTTGAAGCTGTCTGGCGGTGAAAAACAGAGAGTTGCGATCGCCCGCACCTTGCTGAAAAAGCCCGCCATGCTGATTTTTGATGAGGCGACTTCGGCGCTAGATTCAAAAACTGAGCGCGCACTGCAAGAAGAGTTGACCGGCCTTGCGCGTAACCATACAACGCTGATCATTGCGCACAGGCTCTCGACGATTGTGCACGCTGACCAAATTCTGGTCATGGATCAAGGCCGTATTATTGAGCGTGGCAACCACGCCGACCTGATTGCCTTGCAAGGCGCTTATGCACAAATGTGGAACATGCAAAAGCGCCAAGAAGATCAGGTATAAAACGGCGGCGAGGTCGCCGTGCTGTTTACCGAATTTCGAAGCCCATTGAGCGCAGGGTTTCCATGAGTGTGTGTCGCCCACCCATCGCTTCAGGGCCGCGCACCCGATTAAGTGTATGCAGATCCCAAGGCCCGAGCGGCGTCATTTTTTGCTCAGCATAGAAGGCGTCCATCGTGTCG
>CAIYCP010000553.1 GCA_903924715.1 uncultured beta proteobacterium | reverse complement strand
GTGGGCACAGCCAAAATGGCCGCCCAAGCTGCCAAACGTCGTGTCGTTTCAGTCTGCTTGGCCTGTTCAATCAGCATGCCAGCTTCGAAAGCAAAGGTTAAACCATCCCCTAAATTATCAAGCAGGCGATCAACCCGTGACACGCGGTCAGACAGCTCACCAAATTGGGCGCGCGTCTGCGCATCAATGGGCGCCATTTCGATATGCGACAGGCGACGGCAGACTTCGCCCAACGGTGAAATCGCGTTATGCATTTTATGAAAATCGCGTCGTAATTGATAAAGCCTTCTAACCTTTAACTTTTCGAGGCCTCGCAACAACATGGTTTGTTCCATCGGCTCGATGGTTTTTTCAAACATATCGTTTGCCAGGTTATAGCGATCAATCAGCAAATCAAGCAGCTCAGCCGCAACAAAGTCACTACCTCGCGCTAACCGATCAGGCATACTCTCAAGGCGTCTACGTAACTCGGTGTGGGGTGCCAGGGCTCCTCGTCTGATGGTCAATAAAAAATTGGGGCCGATCAACATCTGCGTCTCGCCAAACGCGGGCAAGCCATCCGAGGCACGCACTTCAACGGTCATGGCAACGATCAGCACCACGTTGTCGTAATCCATCACCTTTGGCATGCGGTGCTTAGCCTGTAAATCGTCAAGCACGTGGGCGTCGAGCCCCAACTGCAAGGCCACGCGCCCAAGCAACGCATCGTCAGGTTCTTTTAAGCCAAGCCACACCAGTGCGTCGGGTTCAGCGATGGATGTTTTTAAGTCATCGATTTCAACGCCGCGCGGATTGCGGCCATTGGAATAGACGCGAGAGGCAACAATCTCCGACTTTACGGGCGGTGCCGCGGGCAGTGTGTCGGTTGATACATCAACGCGTTCGTCCATTTTTAGCCTCTCGGTCCTTTCAATCTGCCCGCTCCAAGCAGGGGTCTGGGCAAGCATGATTAAATAGATGTCATATCAGACCACATCTCAGCAGAGTTTACCTATGCAGAATCAAATTCGCGATCCCAATGCTGCAGCGACGCAGCGCCTCGCCCAGACAAAGCCCCTCTACGTGGGCTGTGCCACCGGTTTTTCGGGCGACCGTACCGATGGTGCGGGCCCCGTGGTTGACACCTTGATCGCCTTGGGCGGCGGCGTCTTAAACTTTGAAACACTGGCTGAACGTACGCTCGCACTCGCCCAGATTGAAAAACGTAAAAATCCCGCGATGGGCTATGAACCTTTGCTTGACGATCTCATCGGGCCCGTACTTAAACGTTGCCTGGATCACAAGATTCAAATTGTCAGCAACTTTGGCGCAGCCAACCCTCAAGCCTGCGCGCAGCGAATCTTTGCCCTGGCGCGTGCGCAGGGCTTACGCACCCCACGCATCGCTGTGGTGCATGGGGATGATCTGACCCAACCTGCGCAATTGAAGTTTTTACTCAAACGACTGGGTAGCGATATTGACCCTGCCCGCGTGGTCAGCGCAAACGCCTATTTAGGTGCTGGCGAAATCGCGCAAGCGCTGAACGAGGGCGCAGATATCGTGGTCACGGGGCGGGTCTCCGATCCCTCGCTTACCTTAGGACCTGCCATTGCGCACTTTGGCTGGTCGATGCAAGACTGGCACCTGATGGGCTGTGGCACGATGGCGGGTCACATGCTTGAATGTGGCACCCAGGTCACCGGGGGTTATTACAGCGTGCCCGGGCAAAAATCAGTACCTGGCATGGATTGCATTGGCTTTCCGATTGCAGAGATTCGTGCCGATGGTACGTTTTCGGTCTTCAAAGCCGCCAACACCGGCGGGCGTGTGGATGATCGCACGGGCCGCGAACAAATTTTGTATGAAGTCCATGATCCGGCGCGCTATTTGACACCGGATGTTGTGGCTGACATTACGCAAGCCACCGTCACACGCGAAGGCACAGACCGAATCTTGGTGCAAGGCATTACCGGGCACCAACGTCCTGATGAGCTCAAAGTGAACGTCTGCTATGACAATGGTTATCTCGCTGAAGCTGAAATTTCGTACGCCGGCTTTCAAGCCAAAGAACGGGCAGCACTGGCGGGCGAGACTATTCGCAAACGCATCGGGCATTTGCTGCCGCTACGCATTGATTTAATCGGAGCCTTAAGTATTTTTGGTGATGATGCCGGTGAACTCATGGCGCAAGGTTACGCAGGCGCCTCTCGTGATGTTCGACTGCGCGTTGCCGGCGTTCATTTACAAAAAGAGATTGCTGAAAAAATTCTGCGCGAAGTGACCGCGTTGTATTGTTGCGGACCAGCAGGTGGTGGTGGCGTGCGAACGTCGTTACGCCCTCGCCTAGACACTTTATCGTGCACCATCCCTCGTGAATCCGTCCCCTCGGGCTTTAGTTTTGTGCAGGAGCAGCGCGCATGAGTTCAAATAAACCCTCAAGTACAGTTCAGCTGCCTCTTTACCAACTCGCGCATGGTCGTGCTGGCGACAAAGGTAACACCTCAAATATCAGCGTCATTGCCTGGAGTTCTGAATGCTTTGCTTTATTGGTTGAACAACTCACTGAGGCACGCGTTGCACAATGGTTTGGCTATCGTCATCCGACAAAAGTGACGCGTTATGTTTTACCCAAGCTTGAGTCAATGAATTTTGTACTTGAAGGCGTGCTGGATGGTGGCGTTAACGACGCGTTAAATCTGGATACCCACGGCAAAGGTTTATCCTTTTGGATGATGGACTTACCGCTTGACGTCCCTGAGGTGCTCGCTTCTAAACTGAACGTTAAAGAGTACAGCTAAAGACATCGTGACGTGAGCCTTGCCTCAAGGTACTGACCACTTAACGAACAAGCGGAACAAGTTGAAACACTGCTTCGGCAACGCTTTCAACCTGCTGTGGATCAAACGCGAGCGGCACAGGCGTATTGTTTAGCCACACGTCATATAAATCGCGATAATGTCGATCGCCTGGCGAACCCGCCTGGCCCGGTCCCAACGAGGCAACACCCGTCGACCAATTGCCCACATCTACCACCGCCCTAAAACTTGCACCGCCCGTGACATTCATGTTTTCAAGCGTCGGCCACCAGCGTGCAAATACCGTTGACCCATCGCCAGACGAACCATGGCCCTTCACATCTGCGATCAAGGCCAACTCTTCAGGCAGCTTAGCCTGCAGTGGATGTCGCAAATGAACATCATGCAATTGGCCCCACGTGGGCAACTCTTTACCAGGGGTTGCCCAGCCCTTGTCAGCCGCGAGTTTACTGAGCTGGCGCACAGCCCTGAACAGACAATCAATTAAAAGACTGTCTCGTGCGCGTGCAGGATTTGCCCCAAACCGCGCGTCAGGATTTTGCAAGGCGGCAAGCGTGACATGCGGATGCAAGGCAATAATCACATCAGCAATTGAAGGCTGCACCAACAACAAACGCACTTCGCGTTGCAATAAGCCCCACCAATATTCATACAGAGCAGCCTCATGCGAATCAGCAGAAATCTCACAATCCCAATGCAAAAAACTCCATTGCAAATTTGTTTTAAGTGGCGCGGGGTTTAGGCTTTGAGCCGCATGCAACAAATCGATCAAAATGCGCGCACGCGTTGAGTAGATGTCTTGCTGCAGCGCCCAGCTATCACTTTGCGTATGCTTGGTCTGACTGGTTGACAAGCATTGCACGATACGCTGATAGCGATCATTCGCCGTCCATTCAAAACTGATTCGTCGCTTGGCTACGGGCCAATCCGGCGGCAAAGGCATTTGATTCGCGCTCGCGATCCAACCCCGTTTCGGATTGAATTCTCCCGGCATATGATCAAGCGGCAAAATGCCATCCCAAGCGTAATCGCCTGCCGCAGGCACTGGTAGTAAGCCATCGTGATTTCGACGCACCGGCACGCGCCCTGCTGACTGCCAGCCAATGTTGCCGTCAACATCGGCGTACATATAGTTTGTACCCCACACCGCATGACGGATCGCAGCCCGAAACTCAGTCCAGTTTTGTGCAAAGACTTTTGGCACATATTCAAGATTCGCTGAAGCCCCAGACTGCAGCCACGCTGCCCGTAAAACCACAGCGTGCCCCGTTTTTAAATTCTCAGACACGACCGGCCCAAGTGCGGCAAATGCCAAGGTGACCTTTTGTGGGGCTTGCCCCCTGACCTTGATCTCTTCGGTGACTCGCTCTATTGGCTCAGCCGCCTGAGGCCCACGATAGGTCGCCCCGTCTGACGAAACCTCAAGCACATATAAGTCTTCTTGATCGATCTGAAAATCGGTACGCCCAAAGGCAATCCGTTCGTTGTGACCAAACTGCACGCCAGGTCGCCATACGGGGCCGGCACCAATCACGTTTAAGCCAGGTGCCATCAAATGCGACACCATACGTGGGCTTGGAATACTAAACGGCAAGTGTGGATCATTGGCTAAAACCGGACGACCCGTCGCCGTCAGCGCAGGCGAGATGACCCAAGCATTACTGCCGTTACGTGAATCAATATCAGGTTGAAAAATCTCTGCAATGACACTTGGGTCTAAGTGTGCAACCTGTTTGATTTTGTCGAAAGGCAAGGGCGCCACGCGGTAGTTCAGCAAGCTCAAGTCAGCACGTGTGACTGAAGCCGGATCCAATCCTGCAGGAATCTTTAACGGCCATGCAGGCTCTAGAGGATGCGCCAGCGCATCCGCTTCAAGCACGCCGCGGCTTGCCAGAATTGCGCGCCGCACTTCGCCTTGCACGTTCGGTGAGGCAGCTACCCGCGCGCGCAGCAAATCGTCTTTGAACCACCGAGCAGGTTGCATCCCTAGCGTTTTAAATTCGATGGGCAATAAGTCAGGGTTTTGCATAACCTCATCAATTCGGGCGTTGATCCCCGCAGCGAAGGCCGCAGCAATCCCTTCTACACGTGGGTCGAGTTTTTTCCACTCTTGATCAATCGGGCCACGAAAGGCGAGTAGGCGTGCCACATGATCAAACGGCACAAACGCAGGGCCAAAGACCTCGGCCAGTGCGCCGACTTGACGTCGATGATTCAGGTCAAGTTGCCACAGCCGCATCATTGCTGCTGCATAGCCTTGCCCAAAGAAAGCGTCGTCAATCGTTTGAGCCTGGATATGAGGAATGCCCCAGCGGTCGAGCGTGATCGATATCGGTGCCGACAAACCTGCAACAGAATGGGTTGAGTTTGAAGAATGGGTCATAAAACGTTAAGGGTGTAATGAAAAGGGATCGGACACAACGCAGCAGAAATCATCTGATCATTATGATAGGCAAACCTAAGACTTGCCAACAACTATTACCGACGGCCGCACCCTGATGAGTTTCATCCTATTAGGTCAGCCTGTGATATAACTAAACTTAGACTTTCTATAAAAATGTCATTAAAAAATAGCAATTCAAATTGCTGGCTTCTGATCCAGGCCGATACGGAGATACCCCATGAACACTCGCCTCACCAGCCGCTCATTTTTTTCAAATCAAACACTGCGCCGGGCCGTGGCGGGCATCCTCGCAAGCGTGCTTGGTCTGGGCTTGCTGAGTTCAACCGCACACGCACAAGCCTACCCCAGCAAATCGATCAAACTCATCATCCCCTTTAACGCCGGTGGTGCACTGGATATTGTGGGTCGGCTTTTGGCCAGCGAGCTGTCAAAACAATTTAATCAAACAGTCGTGGTTGAAAACAAAGCCGGTGCAGGTGGCAATATCGCTGCCTCGTTCGTGGCTAAGTCAGACCCCGATGGCTATACCTTGTTGATGGGGTCTACAGGCAATTCAGTCAACAAATCTTTGTACGGCAATTTGAACTATGACCCTGACAAGGATTTAACCCCCGTTGGTATCGTTGGGCAAATGCCAAATGTCTTGCTGGCGCATAAGTCTGTCCCTGTCAAAAATATTAGCGAACTCATTGAACTTTCAAAACGCAATCCTGCCAGCTTAAATTTTGCCTCTGGCGGGTCGGGCACTTCTGAACATCTGGCCGCCGCGCTCTTTAACTTGCAGGCGGGCACCACGATCCCGCACATCCCCTATCGCGGTGGCGCCCCTGCCACCACCGATCTCATGAGCGGGCAGGTACAGCTCATGTTCACCAATCAGATCACCGCAATATCAGCAATGCAAAGTGGCAATGTCAAAGTACTCGGCAACGCCAGCGCTTCGCGCAGCCCAAGCCTGCCGGATACCCCGACTTTTGTTGAACAGGGCATGAAGGGCTTTTTAGTCGCCGTTTGGTGGGGGGTGTTTGGACCAGGCAACCTGCCACCCGAACTTGTCGATCGTTTAAATCAAGCAATCAACGCATCAGTCAAAACACCTGAAATGACGGCCAAACTTGATGCGATGGGCGCAACACCGATGACGATGACCGCAGCAGAGTTCAAAGCGTTTTTTGGACAAGATC
>CAIYCP010000552.1 GCA_903924715.1 uncultured beta proteobacterium | reverse complement strand
CGCGGATTGGGTTTGCACAGGCTCAAAACCACGGGCCAGTTTGTGCTCTCCCTGCGCACCGCCTTCAACGACGGCGATGTTGTGCTTGAGAGCCCATTCAAGGGGGGTGTAGTAGGCTAATTCAAAGTGCAGGCAGTCTATATGCCTTAGGGCGCCCCAATAGCGGCCATAGAGCTTGCGTTGACCTTGAACGATATCCAACCATAACAATGAGGCGGCAATGGCCTGGTCGCCTTGGTACGCGATTGCAATGACGCAGTGTTCAGCCAGCGTGTCGCCCACCGCTTCAAAAAAAGCAGGGGTCAGATAAGGTGGATTGCCGCGCTGATGGTAGGTATTGGCGTAGCAGCGATAAAAAATATCCCAATGTTCAGGGGTAATTTCGGCACCCGTTAAGACTTGCGTAGTGACACCGGCTTCTTTCACTTTGCGTCGCTCAGCGCGAATTTTTTTACGTTTGGGCTGTGTCAGCGATGCCAAAAAATTTTCAAAGTCGGCCCACCCGCGATTGAACCAATGAAATTGTGTGTGTTTGCGTGACATACAGCCCGCGGCGCAAAGCGCGGTGGTGTCAGCTTCGTTGGTGTACAGCACGTGCAGCGATGACAGTTTGCTTTCTTTAGCCCATTGCAACAAAGCCTGCGCGGCAGCGGGGCGATGCGCGTCACGAGTCAGCAGGCGCGGGCCAGGCACGGGTGTGAACGGGACGGCAGCGAGCCACTTGGGGTAGTACTGCAGGCCGTGGCGTTGATAGGCATCGGCCCAGGCCCAGTCAAATACGAACTCGCCATATGAGTGCCCTTTTGCATAAAGGGGGACTGCCGCGACAAGCGTTGCAAGTGCAGGGTCGACACTGGGTGCTCCGTGGGTATCCCACAACAACAAATGCTGTGGTTTCCAACCGGTGTCGGCTGCCACGCTGCCCGAGCTTTCAAAAGCTTTTAAAAAGGCATGTTGGCACAGCACCGAGCCACCGCTTTCTGTGACAAGGGCGTTCCACTGTTGGGGGTGAATCTCGTCAATCTGATCAATGATCTGTAGATGCAGCGGCGTCATGGTGACAGCCGTTTGTTGCGGCGATAGAGCGCAAACAGCAAGAGGAAACCCGCAAGCAATAAAATTGGAAGGTTTCCACGCGACGCATAGGGTGTGAGGCCCTGTTGACCCTGTACGTTTAGGTCTAACACGGCAGCTCTGTGTGGTGGTACGCGTGCGATCGTTTTACCGTGTGCATCAATTGCGCCAGTAATGCCTGTATTGGTTGCGCGCAGCATGGGACGTGAAGTTTCAAGCGCACGCATGCGCGCCATCTGCCAATGCTGTCGCAAGGCCCATGAGTCACCGAACCAGCCTAGATTGCTGAAGTTCGCCAAGATTGTGGCGCCCTCGTTTGACACCGAGCCGTTACCTGCTTCAAGCGCAGGGAGTAGTTCTTCGCCAAAGACGTCTTCATAACAAATATTGGGCGCGACGCGTTGATCGCCGATCGTAAAGGGTGGCTGCTGCAACGCCCCGCGATTGAAGTCACCCAAGGGGATTGCTAACTGATCGACAAACCAGCGAAAGCCGCTTGGTACAAACTCACCAAAGGGAACAAGATGATGCTTGTCATAACGCAACGCGGTGCGGCCGCTTGTGAGGGCCTCGAGTGTGGTCGTTTGATCCAGGCCGATCACACTATTGGTATAGCTGCCGGTTGCACGATCAAATAAGGCTGCGCCCATCATGATGGTGCTGCCGTGTTGTGCTGCGATCATGCGCCAGGCGTCCCAGACGGCTGGGTCAAGCTGGTGTTGAAACACGGCTAAAGCGGTTTCGGGTAGTAATACAAGCTTTGGGGGCAGGGTGCCTGTTGGTGTGGGCGTAGCCGCTAATCTGAGGTGAGTTTCAATGGTTTTTTGAATATGGCCTGGCGTAAATTTGATGTCTTGTTCGACATTGCCTTGCACCAGTCGCACGCGCAAAGGCTGCCCTGCGGGAGTTGTCCACGTGTGCTGTTGCAGCGCCCAACCTGCTAACGCAAATATCAGAGCAAGCAGGCCGACTAGTGCGCGCTGTGGCTGGTGGGTGGATCGTCCTCGCGCGGTGTTGACCAGTGATGCAAGCGCCGCTGCTGTGAAGGCAGTGATAAAGGTCACACCATAGACGCCTAGTACAGGGGCCCAGCCGGCGAACCAGCTGTCGACATGGGCATAACCGCTATTGAGCCACGGAAACCCCGTAAAGAGTGTTCCGCGCAACCATTCGCACAGCGTCCAGGCCGACGCCCACACCAAGGCTGCGCCAATCAGTTTGAAGGCTGTTTGAGTGGTGTTCGGTTGTGCCAGGTGATTCGTTTGTTGGGTGAGCCAAGCGGCCAACGCCGCGAACAGCCCTAAGAATGCACTGAGCGCCATCAGAGCAATCACCGCCAAGGGAAGTGGCATTAACCCATAGGTGTGCATGCTAATCGTGAGCCAATACACACCCATGACAAAATGCGCAAAGGCAAAGAACCATGCACGTCGGGCGGCCAAGGCCGCGCTGGGTGCCTGCCAAACGCAATGCACCAGCCAGGCTAGCGTGATTAACTCAAGCGGGCTCAGCGCCCACGAGGGGATAGGCTCAGGGGCAAAGCTTAAGGCGTGTAGTGCCCCGCCTAAGATCAAACCAAGGGCTAAGCGCCATTTCACCCACCAGAACGCCACGATTTATTCGGCCTTTGGTTGAGGCGAAGGGTCATTGAGTATGCGTCGTTTGACGCGCAACCACAGCGCGCGTCGTGCATCGGCCCGCATGACCTCGATACGCAAATCATCATGCAAGCAGAAATCACCGCGACGTGGAATCCGCCCCAGCATATGGGCTAACCAACCACCAATGGTGTCGTATTCGCCCTCTGGCAAGCTGGTTTTAAGCGCAGCATTGAAGATTTCGATTTCAGTGGTTGCCAATACGCGCCAGGCCTGCGCGCCATCTGAAAAGATTGTTTGCTCGCCCGCGACGTCGTACTCGTCTTCAATCTCGCCGACGATTTGCTCTAAGACGTCTTCGAGGGTGACTAAGCCTGTGATGCCGCCATGCTCGTCGATCACAACAGCGATGTGATTACGTTTGCTGCGAAACTCTTGCAGCAGTACGTTCAATTGCTTGGTTTCTGGAATAAAGACGGCCGGGCGTACGAGGTCGCGCAAGGTCAGTGTCGGGTCGATCATGTGACGCAATAAATCTTTGGTCATGATCACGCCGATGATATTGTCGCGAGACTCTTCAAACACCGGAAACCGCGAGTGCGCAGTTTCGATGATGCTAGGCAGCAAAGCTGCGATCGACTCGCTGACATCGAGCAAGTCCATACGGCCGCGCGGCACCATCACATCCATGACGGTCTGCTCAGACATCGCGAGCGCACCCTTTAGCATCGAGTACGAATCGGCATCGATGAGGTTGCGTTCGCGGGCCGCATCGAGCACGGCCATGATGCCTTCGCGGTCTTCGGGTTCGCGTCGCACAAGCGACAGCAGGCGATCAATCAATCGGGGGCGTGTGGGTTTGGCTGAAGGGGTTGAAGTATCAGCGGCAGGGTAGGGATCTGACATTGTCCACAGACAGAGTGATGGGAGGCTTAGAATAACCTGAAAGCACTGTCATACGCGCACCAGTTTGGCGCAAGTTGACCGATTAAGGCAGAAGATAAGGGTCGTGAATTCCGATTTCAGCCAAAATCTTTGTTTCCAGGGATTCCATCCTAGTCGCATCGCGCGTTTTGATGTGGTCATAGCCCAAGGCATGGAGTGTGCCGTGCAGCGTGAGATGGGTCGCGTGCGCTAAAAACTTTTTTCGCTGAGCTTTGGCTTCGAGTTTTAGGATGGGCACGCAAATCACGATATCGCCATTGATGCGACCATCAGGTTGCAAGCCATAGGCAAAGGTCAAGACGTTTGTCGCATAGTTTTTTTTGCGATAGTCATTATTTAGGGTTCGTGCCTCAGGCAGGCCGACTAAGCGCACGCTTAAGTTTGCGCCCTGAAAAGATTTATTCAGATCGTTGTAAGCAGCGTTCAGTGCGCGTTGCACCCAGGCACGAATCCGCCAACGTGGCAGGCGTGGCTCTGCCACTGCGTATTGCACGGCTAAAGATAGCTCAGGCTTTGCTTTGCTCGTCTTGTTCATAGGCGTCAACGATTCGGGCAACCAAAGGGTGCCTGACGACATCGCGGCTGGTGAACTGCGTCACTGCAATGCCCTTCACGTCTTGTAGTACTTTGACGGCATGGGCCAGACCACTTTTATGGCCTTTCGGCAAATCGACCTGCGAGGGGTCGCCAGTAATGACGGCTTTGCTGCCAAACCCAATGCGCGTCAAAAACATTTTCATTTGTTCGGGCGTGGTGTTCTGTGCTTCGTCAAGAATGACGAAGGCGTGATTCAAGGTGCGACCACGCATATAGGCCAGCGGAGCAATTTCAATTGTTTGTTTTTCAAACAAGCGTTGCACACGCTCGGCACCCATCAAGTCATACAGGGCATCGTAAAGCGGACGCAAATAAGGGTCTACTTTTTGCGCAAGATCGCCGGGTAAAAAGCCCAAGCGTTCTCCGGCCTCGACGGCAGGGCGTGTTAAGACCAGGCGTTGAACGGTGTCGCGCTCCATTGCATCAATGGCACAGGCTACGGCGAGCCAGGTTTTACCGGTGCCGGCGGGGCCAACGCCAAAGGTGATGTCGTGCTTCAGAATATTGTTCAGATAGTCACGTTGTCGCGGGGTGCGTGGACGTAAATCACTGCGTCGAGTACGCAAGGCGATCGTGCCACTCTCGTCATCAAGCGCGGGAAACTCATTGGGATCAAATTCTTGTTTGGCCGAAGCGATCGAGCGGCCTACACCGATTTCGACTAATCCTAACTGAATGTCGTCGACCGAAATCGGATGCTTGGCTGCGCGCTGATGCAGCGCGAATAACATTTTGCTAGCGGCTTCAGCATGCGCGCCGTACATGGTGATTTTATTATCTTGACGTTTGAGTTCAAGATCTAAGCCGTCTGCAAGTTGACGTAAATTTTCGTCAAGCGGCCCACATAAGTTCGAAAGTTGTTGGTTGTTGCCTTCAAGATTGAGCTTGACTGGATGTGGTCGCGCGCGCGATGAGGTCTTTACGGTCGCGCGGGTCATGCGGGTGTGCTGCCTGTTGTCGCTTCAAGTTCACGTGTAAAGACGCGACCCCTAAACGTGTTGGTCATTGCTTCGGTAATCACCACGTCAATCATCTGACCGATTAAGCGTGGATGCCCTGAAAAATTCACGATACGGTTGTTTTCAGTGCGACCGCTCAATTCATTTGGATCCCGGGTTGAGGTGCCTTCGACCAAAATGCGTTGCGTCGATCCCACCATACTGCGTGCAATGGCATGCGCCTGTTCATTGATACGTGCTTGTAAGCGCTGCAAGCGTTGCAGCTTCACGGTTTGGGGTGTGTCATCTGCCAGATCT
>CAIYCP010000551.1 GCA_903924715.1 uncultured beta proteobacterium | reverse complement strand
GGGTTACCGTTCGGCAAGCGATTGATTTGCTCGCCCGAGACGGCTTGCTCTCTGCGCAACGTGGTCGAGGCACCTTTGTCACAGGCAACCCGGCCAAAGACCGTTGGCTGCGTTTAGAAACCACGCTAAAAGATTTAGCTGACGTCTATCGCGATGACACGCCTAAACTTACGCTGATTGAAGAATCCTCTGTCATGCCAACCTTACACGACCGCGATGGCTCGCCCGCAAAGCGCTATCATTTTTTGCGGCGCGTGCATTCGCGCGGGGATGAGGCCTATTGTGTGATTTCGATTTACTTAGATGAACGCATCTTTAAAATGGCGCCAAAGCGATTTCGACAAGAAACGGTCATCCCTGTTTTACTCGACCTACCGAGCATCAAGATTACACAGGCGCGACAAACCATGACAATCTCTACCGCAGATCTTGAAATCGCCGAACAACTTGATATACCGATGAACTCGCCCATTGCGAATATCCGGCGCGTATGCTGCGACGTGAACGGCACTGTGATGTATCTAGGAGAAGCCTCTTACCGAGGCGACTACGTTCACCTTGAAATGGATTTAAAACCATGATTCATATTAAAGACGTGCAAGCCTTTGTTTATCGGGCACCCATTCAAACTCCGGTACAGACATCCTTTGGTCTGATGCGCGATCGTCCTGCGGTCTTTGTCCGTGTGCAAGATGCTGAGGGTGCTGTCGGCTGGGGCGAGGTTTGGTGTAATTTTCCGTCTTGTGGGGCCGAACATCGCGCACGTCTCGTCGACACACTCATTGCACCTTTAGTCATGCAACGCGCTTTTGCGCAGCCCACTGAAGCCTTTGACTGGCTATCTGCGCAAACCTCTGTGCTAGCCATTCAGACAGGTGAATATGGCCCCATTGCGCAGTGCATCGCCGGTATTGATATTGCCCTTTGGGATTTATGTGCCCGCAAAGCTCAAGTGCCTTTGTGGCGCTACATGGGTGGTGAACGTCAGACAGTTAAAGTCTATGCGAGCGGTCTGAACCCGACCGACCCAGAAAAACTTGCTGCTCAGCGCATGGCAGAAGGTTATCAAGCGTTCAAATTAAAAATTGGTTTTGGGCAAGACCGCGATCTGAATAACCTAAAAGCCATGCGGGATGTCATTGGTAATCGGCCCTTAATGGTCGATGCCAATCAAGGCTGGGATCTTGCCACGGCTTCAGACATGATCGGCAAGCTCTCTGAATTTAATGTTGCCTGGCTTGAGGAGCCTTTACGTGCAGATCGTCCTTGGTCTGAATGGCAAGCGCTAGCTAAGCACGGCACTACGCCCCTTGCCGCAGGCGAAAACGTCACTCAAGCCGAGGGCTTTGCGACTGCGATCCGCTCAGGGGTTCTTGCAGTCGTGCAGCCCGATGTTGCCAAATGGGGGGGCTTAAGTGCTTGCCTACCGATCGCGAAAAGTATCTTGAAAGCAGGCTTACGTTTCTGCCCGCACTACCTAGGCGCCGGCATTGGCCTCTTAGCCTCGGCACATCTTCTTGCCGCCTCTAACGGCAACGACATTCTTGAAGTCGATGCCAACACCAACCCCCTGCGATCGCTAACATGCTTGCCACTCAATGACCTGAAGAATGGCGAGATGGTCTTATCCGATGAATCGGGCTTGGGTGTGTTGCCAGATACGGTCTTGCTAAAAGAATTTTTAGTCGACTACCGTTAGGTCAATAGCCTCACAAAGGTCAAGCGCTATGTCACTATCGATCCAAAGGTCAAGCGTGAAGTCAATATCAATCCAAAGGTCAAGCCATGTATCCACGTAAAGTTTTCGCTCAGAAGCAACGCGCTTGCAACCCCTTGCAACGCTTTAT
>CAIYCP010000550.1 GCA_903924715.1 uncultured beta proteobacterium | reverse complement strand
CTCTAGATCAATACCGCGAACTGCCGGCGTGTCGTCATAGTTTTTAACGAGTTGCTGTAACTTGACCTGAGCCATTTGATTATCCTTTTGTAGCGCCTGCCGTAAGCCCGGCAATGTAATAGTCCATCAGGAAAGCGTAGATCACCAACGGAGGTGCAGCCCCTAACAAGGCACCAGCCATAATCTGCCCCCAGTTATAGACATCGCCCTTAATCAATGTTGTGACGATCCCCACCGGCAACACTAATTGGTCTGCCGAGGTCGTGAACGCCAACGGATACAAGAATTGAGACCAAGCCACCGTAAAGGCAAAGATCATGGCAGCGATGATCCCCGGAATCGCAACCGGAATAAAGATCTTTGTCAGCATCTGAAAATAGCCGGCCCCATCAATCAACGCGGCCTCGTCTAGCTCTTTAGGAATCGAGGCAAAATACGCAATCAAAATCCAAGTGGCAAAAGGTACGGTCAGGGTGGGATAAATAATAATCAACGCCCACCAATGGTTAATCAGTTCAATGCCCGTCGTTTGATTGATAAAGGCGAAGATCTTAAACAGCGGAATGAACAACAAGGTATCAGGTACGAGATAGGTCAGAAAGACGCCTGTGGCCAGCGTGGTCGACCCCCAAAACTTCATCCTCGACAACGAGAACGCAGCAGGGATACTGATCAACATCGTGACAACGACAACAATCACAGCAATCACGCACGAGTTTCTGAAAAACGTCAGGTAATCACTTGAGCGAAACAGCGCCAAGTAATTATCAAACGTCGGACGATTGACCCACCACGGATTCGTCACTGCTGAAACTTCACCGCTGTCTTTGAGTGAAGTAATCAGCATGTATATCGGAGGCATCAAAAAGAAGATTGCGAACAGCACCAGAAAAAAGTAAGACCAGAGCAAGGCCCAGCGCCTACTGCGTTGCATGCTGCGCTGAACTGGTGCCACATTGCTATTTACTGCGATTGAATGTTGTGACACGATTAGGCCTCGTTTCCACGTTTGTTAACACCACGCAAAATGAATATCGCAGCAATCCCTAATATGGGCAGCATAAACAGCGAGACACTCGCGCCTAACGGGATATCGTTACCTTGTATGCCAAGGTTGAAGGCCCACGTCGCAAAAACATGCGTTTGATCGACAGGGCCGCCAGCGGTCAGAATTCGAACAATGTCAAAATTAGAAAAAGTGACGATCAGAGAAAACAAGACCGTGATAGAAATAATATTTCTCATCATTGGTAGCGTGATGTACCAAATTTTTTGCCACCAGTTTGCACCATCAATCGAGGCGGCCTCAAACAATTGTTCTGGCACTGACTTTAGAGCCGCTAAATACATAATCAAAAAGAAAGGTGCGCCATACCAAACATTGACGAGAATGACAGAAAACCGTGCCCAGAAAGGATCTCCAAGCCAATTGACTGGACCCATGCCGATACGAACAAAAATCCAATTCAGTGCGCTATAGGTTGGGTCAAACAACCAGAACCAGCCCAAAGTACTCATGGCTGGCGGAATCACCCAGGGGATTAACAACATGCCACGCCACTTGCGTTGGCCTTTGGCAGGGATTGTGTGAACAAAATGTGCCAACATAAAACCAATCGCAGCCTTGAAGACCACTGCGGTCACAGCAAAAATACAAGACTGCTTGACGACCATCCAAAACGTTTCGCGCTTGAACAAGAATGTGAAGTTGTCCAGACCGACAAACCGCTCCATCGATTTATTCAAGGTCGCCAAATACATAGAAAATAACGCTGGGTAAATCACAAGTGTCGTCACCAGCACGATCAAGGGTAAGGCCAACAAAAATGCCACCGTTGACTTGCGCCGAAGAAAAACTTTCATGGTGATAGGTCTGCGCGCTGCAGAACCCTGCGAACTCGTCACGTCATGTTCCATTGAAATTTTCCAGAATGACCTTCAACCGGATGAGTGAACCATGGTGTGCGCACTCAAGCGCACAACCATGTCCGTTCAATATGGCATACCGACTTAGAGCTTAGGTTCGCATGAAGCCTTCAAGTTCAGAGGAGGCCCAACCAATTGCTTTGGCCACCGAGTCACCGCCTTGTGTGCACTTGGCAATCATCTTGGTCATGGTCGCCTGGGCGTAAATTTGCTGTGCAATCGCAACGGGCGCAGGGGCCGCAGCAATAGACACCACCTCTTCGCCACGCGGTGGGTAGTTATAAGCGACACCTACAGGTGGGCCTACCTCGGCCCAGGTTTTGAAGTCACGAAGGCCAGAGTAACCAGGGATGTCATAACCGCCGCTGCCAATCACCATTTTCTCGATGCTGGCTCTGTCAGACAAATGCGTGAGTAAGCTTTTTGCGGCAGAGATATTTTTCGACCACTTCCACGTGCCCCAAAAATAAGGTAACCCTGGGGCAAAACGACCTTTTGCCCCCTTGGGCGACGGGAAAGTCCAGCATTGTTCTGCAACTTTTGGATTATCTCTGACTGCCACTGCCCAAGCGCTAGGCGGGTTCATGATCAGTGAGCCTTGTCCCGAAATCAGGTACTTATTATTCGAGGCATCGTCCCAGGCAAAGACGTCAGCCGGAATGACTTTCACCAAGCGCTGCATATACTCGAGCACCTGCTTGGTGGCATCAGAGTTCACGGTGATATTGCCTTTTGCATCGACTAAGATCGCACCAAAGGCTGCAAAGAGTGCGCCGACCCAGTCCACCGAATCCGTTGTCTGGCCGAGCCCTAAACCAAAAGGATTACCACCTTTGTGGCACTTTTCAGCAGCCGACAAAAAGGCGTCCCACGTCCATTGATCTTGCAACGCCTTGTCTGGTTTGCCATCTGCACCTGGATACATTTTGACAATATCTAGACCGGCATGTTTAGCTAAAAGATCCATCCGGCCACAAGGCCCTTTGACTTGACTGCCATTGGTGGCGGGTACGCCAATCCAAGATCCATTGACTTTTCCAAGATACTCTACGACGTCAATCGCTTTGCCGTTCTTTTGCACTGCCGCATTCACAATGTCGTCAACCGGTACTAAGTTCTTGGCCTGATTGGGTGCATCCCAACTTGTCAATTGAAGAATGTCGTGTCCGGATTTGGCTTGTGCCTCTGCCACCGCGGTGAGTTGCAGTTTGCTACCCTGCGAAGTGATGTAATCAATTTTGACATCGACCTTCTCTTTTTCTCCCCATTCTTTACAAAGCTTGGTAAGAGAATCGTTAGCACCCGGAACCCAATGATCCCAAAAGCCAATCGACAGGTTGCCAGCAGCGTGTGCAGTTCTGATAAAGGGTGAGGTAATAGATAGTGCTGAAGCAGAAGCTGCGCCTGCCAACAGACGTCGACGAGAAAATTTTACGTTTAAAGCAATGAGTGTGTCTCCTGATAGTGGGAAAACGAACGAGCTTGATGCCGTTACAACACTGCACAAAAATCAAAGCTCATTTATTTAAATAGTTTTAAGCCCGACCTGCGGTTGATCTATATCAACAGTTCTATCGTAATACCGATGCTCAGAATTTGTGCTAAGGGTTATCCATAAGAAACGCTATAAAAGTTTAGGCTAAGTAATATCAAGTTCAGCATAACCACCCGCGGCCACCGCATCGCAGCGTGCGCGAAACTCTGGGCCTGTGCCAGCATAACGTGCGAGCACACGCACCGACTTGCCCTCGACGTTCTTATTCACACCGGTCATCCACGAGTCAACGTCATTGGCTAAGAGACCAACCGAGGCGGCTTTGACGACGTCCATCCATGCTTCTACGCTTTCGGCACTCGCTTCTACGCGCGAGAGTTTTTTGCTTTTCATGTAGGCGAGTAGTTGCGAGACCCACTCGACGTTGTATTCAAGGCTGCGTGGAATGTTGCCCAAGGCGCCCATTGGCCCCAGTATCATCAGCAAATTCGGAAATCCTGCATTTTGAAAGCCATGAAAGGTTTTGGCACCTGCGGCCCATTGCTCTTTAAGCGACTGGCCTCCTATCCCACGAAGGTCGATCTGATCGTAGGCTCCGGTCAGTGCATCGAAGCCTGTCGCGTAGATGATCATATCAAACTCAAACTCACGCTCTGTCGTTTTGATCCCCGTTGCGGTGATCCGCTCGATTGGGGTCTCGCGTAGATCAACCAGTTCAACATTAGGCTGGTTATAAGCCTCGAAGTAGCCACTCTCAAGAGGCAGACGACGTGTTCCGAAACCATGGTTTTTAGGGATGAGTCTTTCGGCAGTGACAGGGTCTTTGACCCGCTCGCGAATTTTGTCGGCAATAAACTCAGACATCCAGGCATTGGTTTGCGGACTTGTTAAGAGATCGCGAAAATTGCCAACCGAAACAGAAAACCCGCGTTCTTTGTAGAGTTTCTCCCAGAGCTCTTTACGCTCTTGCTCTGACACATCAACACCACGACGCGGATCAGGATTGTGAAGAAAGCCAGAAACATTTTCGTGACAACGCTTAAAGATATCTGAATATGTAGCCTTGATCGTGCGTTGCTGTTCGTCTGTAATGAGGCCGTTGTGTAAAGGCGCGCTCCAGTTTGCTGTCCGCTGAAAAACGGTAAGATGCCCAGCCGTTTTGGCAACCTCTTGAATGGTTTGGATGCCGGTTGCGCCGGTTCCTAATACCGCGACGCGTTTGCCTGCAAAGCTGACGGGTTCGTGCGGCCAGTTTGCCGTGTGGCAAGCGATGCCGGTATAGTCTTTGACACCTGCAATATTTGGCAAGGTCGGCACAGACAACGGCCCAATCGCGGTGATGAGAAACTGCGCAACCATTTTCTCACCGGTATCTAACGTTAAGTGCCAATCCCTTGATGTTTCGTTCCATTCGGCACTGACCAGCTTGCGATTGAAAAGAATGTCTTGGCGCAACTTGAATTTATCAGCAACGAAACCGGCGTAGCGCAGAGTTTCGGGTTGCGGTGCAAAATGCTCACTCCACTCCCACTCTTGAAGCAATTCTTTCGAAAAAGAGTAACCGTAGCTATAGCTTTCAGAATCAAAGCGCGCGCCCGGGTAACGATTCCAATACCAGGTACCCCCGACATCGCCACCCGCCTCAATGACACGTACCGACATGCCAAGCTCTCGCACACGAAACAGTTGATACATGCCGCCTAATCCGGCCCCGATAATGATCACGTCTAGTTTCTGGGTGGGTGCGGTGCCATTATTTGTTGAGTGGTTTGGATTCATCTTGGCTTATTTTTGTTTGATTGGATTTGAGTGATTTAAGAAAATTTACCACCATTGCATTGAACTTGAGCTGAAAAGCCGAAAGCATGCCCTCAACGCGGCGTGGAAAAGCGGTTGAGACGACTATTCACACAACAAGTGGGTTTGCCGTTGGTGACAGCAAAACGGCCCACATCGCTGTGAGCCGCTTTGATACTGGTGCCCCCCCGTGAGTCGAACACGGCACCAACGGATTATGAGAGCAGACAACCAAATAAAACCATTAGGATTTCAAGGAGTTATTCCTTCTAAATATCGGTGTATCAGCTTTTGTGTGGCAGGATTAATGAACGCGTAAGAAGAGCGGACTCGGTCTTTGATTTCGCGTGGTCTGAAAATTTCAGGGCAGGTCAGTTGCAACTGAACGCTCGCCCGTCTTGCCAGAGGTGCCGACCTTCGTAGAACGTGGTTTTAAAGAACTCAATCAGTCAATTTGGTGGGGGTTGACAACTGCCAGTAAGACACCCGCGGCAACAGTCACTAAATTAAATGAAGACTTATTGAAAGCCCTAGCAGATCCCGAGATAGCTAAGAAACTGCGTGCGAGTGGCTACAGCATTATCGCCAGCACGCCTGAGGAAATGGCTAAGCGCTATAAGGCTGATTACGAGTTGTTTGGAAAAATTATTAAAGCCGCAGGGATTAAAGCTGCAGAATGAGTAGCTAGGGATATCCCTATCTCAAATTGAATTGAATTAAATTGACACTGGATCACATAACACTTAACTTGAATTCACTGAGAAGCTAGCCCGCTTTTCTTCACACTATTGATGTGATTTCGTTTAAATGTCTGTCCCAATCAAAAAGAACTTCATCTTCGGCGAACGCGAGCGATTCATGTTGTTGCTCATGGCGCCAGCAGCGTTGCTACTCATCCTGTTTCAGATCGTACCAATCGGCATCGGGCTCAACGTTAGTTTTAGAGACTGGGCACTCTACAACCCGAAAGAAACATGGATTGGGCTCAAGCACTACATCGGCATATTCCAAGATACTGTTTTTATCAACACAGTACTGCCCAATACCTTTGTTTTCATGTTTGGTAGCGTCAGTATGTCTTTGGTGTTGGGTTTGCTGCTCGCACTCCTGCTCAATCGTAAGGTCCATGGCCAAAAATTTATTCAGACTGTACTGCTCATGCCGCTCATGGTGGCTCCCGTTATTGCAGCCATCATGATGCGCTGGATGTTTAATGATCAGTTTGGCATTGTGAATGTCGTACTGGAAGGTTTAGGGCTAGAGACCATCTCTTGGTTCACGCAGAGGTTTCTAGCGTTTGGTGTGATTTTATTCACGGACATCTGGCTCTGGACGCCTTGGTTCACTATTTTGCTGCTGGCCGCTTTGCAAAGCTTTCCCAAAGAGCCCTTCGAGGCTGCTGAAATCGATGGCACGAGTCGCTGGCGAACTTTTTGGTACATCACTTTACCGATGCTTCGTCCGGTCATCGTGGTCTGCGTGGTGATTCGGGCGATTGACGCGTTCAGGACCTTCGATATTGTATGGACGCTCACAGGTGGCGGACCAGGCAGAGGTACAGAAATTTTTAGTCTATACGCTTATGTCATTGCCTTTCAGAATCTGAACTTTGGTCGCGGCTCCGCTGCAGCGATGATCGGTGCCGTGATTATTCTTGTCTTTGGACTTCTACTTTTTAAAATACTTAACAGAATGGTAGACACCAAAGCATGAGACAGTTTCATAAACCATTTCTGTTTGGTATCCCTGTCTACGCAGCGTTGATGCTCGTCTGCTTTCTATTTGCCTTTCCGGTGCTGTGGCTGATCTTGACATCGCTTCGCCCACCGGCAGATATGTACTACGTGCACAAAGGTTTGAATTTCACGTTTGAAAATTTCGCGACTGTTTTTGAAAACGAACGTGTGGTCGAGTCGTTTATCAACAGCGCAGTCATCGCGACCCTGTCAACGTTCTTTTCTTTACTCGTGACGGTCTGCAGTGGATACATGCTCTCTAGATTTAAAGGCAGGGTTTCAAGCTCGTGGTTTGGTCTCATTTATGTTTTTCGCTGCGTACCTTATATCTCTTGGGTGCTGCCTCTTTATTTTGTGACACAAAAATATGGTGTGTATGACACCTATGTGGGTTTATTACTCCCGCATATTGCCGTACACATCTGTTTTTTTTCCTGGCTGATGAAAGGCTTTTTTGATGGAATAGATCCTTCAATGGAATATGCCGCACTCATCGACGGCTGCACGCGCTGGGGTGCCTTTTTTAGAGTCGCTTTGCCTTCGGCGCTGCCTGCAAATTCTGCGCTTGGCGTGCTTTGCTGGCTCTTCACCTGGAACGAATTTCTCTTCGCTCTAATTTTGACCGGTGAGCGCGTGCCGATGGCGACTGTTGTGATGGCGCAATTTGTCAGCGAAATGGGTATCGAATGGAATCTCATGGCGGCGACGGCAGTCCTCGCTTTAGTACCCGCTTTTGTTTTAACGTTGTTTGGTCAGAAATATGTATTGAAAGGTTTAAAGATGTAACCCCCTCAACAGTAGGATATTCACGCATTCAGAATTCTCTCGCGATTCATCACAAGAATCGACGTACTCAACACGATGGAGACAACAATGTATAAAAATCTTGTAAAAGTTTTGCTGGCAAGCGTAATCAGTGCTCAAGCCATGTGTGCCTTTGCCCAAGCGCCTCGAGAGTTACGAATTGGCTATCAGCCCAATCCCATTCAAGACGCTTCGATCGCAATGATGGAGAAATGGGGTAAAGCGAATAACGTCAAAATTATCAAGGTGCCAAATAGTTATGGTGTTTATGTAGAAAAAATGACGGCCTCGCTGACCTCGAACTCCAATCAATACGATGTGATTTGGCATAACGATGATTGGGGCCAACTGTGGGCGCATCTGCTTGAGCCAACCGATGATGTAAAAAATATCGCTAATGCGGATAAGACCGCAATGGAAGGCTTTATTTTTAATAATGATAAGGGCCAAAATACGGTCGTGCCGATGGGACATACTTTCGGGGTGTTTTACTACCGTAGCGATCTGATGAGTGAAGCTGAGGTTCCCAAGACTTGGGACGAGATGGTTGCAATCAGTAAAAAACTTCAGGCTGATGGCAAAGTGAAATTTGGCTATGTCGGCGGCATGTCAATGAACAACACATGGTTCTCGTGGTTCTGGTCGATGTGGGCCAATAGTTGCGATGTGTTCTACCCGATCTTTAATCGTGACAATGCAGCCCTTGCAGCGGCAGACTGGAAGTCCGCAATGACAGACAACTGTATGAAGCAAGTCACTGAATTTTGGTGGGATGCGCTGAATGTGCATAAGATTCTGCCAAAAGGTATGCCCTCTTATGACCGTAATGAAGCAAACGCTGTCTTCATGGCAGGGGATGCCGCGTTTACCGTTGGAGACTCAGTCTATTGGGCAACATTTAACGATCCAGCAAAATCTAAAGTAGCCGGAAAAATCAATATTGCCTATTTTCCAACTGGACCCAATCGTAAAGAACCTTTTGCCTGGAACGATATCTGGGGTTGGGCGATTCCGAAATCAATTACTCCTGAAAAGAAGCAACTCGCAAAAGAAATGCTAGGCGCGATGATGGCTGACGATGCGGGTCAAATCAATCTTTGGAAAAAGACGGGTGCACCACCACCAAACAAGTTGCTATGGCCACAAATCTCAGCAGAAGATCCATTTATGCGCCAATTGCAGAAAGTCAGTCTGGATGTAACGGGTCGCACGCATGGCGCTTATTATTTTCCGCAATGGCCTGCTGTACACAAAGCCTATTCTGATGCAGTGATTACGGCCATTACCGGGCCCCGTGACGGCATTAGCAAAGCGTTAGCCGACGGTGCGGTCAACATT
>CAIYCP010000549.1 GCA_903924715.1 uncultured beta proteobacterium | reverse complement strand
GACACAGAACCCAAGGGCATTGATTTTGCTTTGCCCAGAGATCTCTTGCGTCACGCGCAGGCCAGTCAGAATACCTTCTTGAAGATAGTCATCCCAAGTCGCCTTCTCAATCCCATCGGTATCTTCAGCCAACGGATTGCGCCAAGACATCAAATAAACCGTGAAGCCCTGCGCCACCGCATCGCGGACAAACGAATTTTCGGGCTGCAAGTCAAGAATATAAAATTTGTTAATGCAGGGCGGTACAAGCAGGATCGGACGCTGAAAAACCGTAGGTGTTGTGGGTGCGTATTGAATCAGTTGAAAAAACTTGTTTTGAAAAACAACAGAGCCAACTGAAGTGGCTACGTTTTTTCCTACGACAAACTTACTTTCATCACTTTGAGTAATGCGACCTTTTTGGATATCACCCATCAGGTTCGAAACGCCCGCAACGAGGGTCTCCCCGCCCGAGTCAATCAACGCCGACTGCGCGTCGGGATTGGTCGCCAAAAAATTGGCGGGTGACATGGCATCGACCCACTGCATGACTGAAAAGTGCAGGCGTTCTTTAACTGCCGCTGATGCCTCTGAGGCGTCGACCATCTTTTGCATGGCATCGGCCGACAAAAGATACAAATGCGCCATTAATAAATGAGAGGGGCTCGACGCCCACGCAGGGGCCGCGAAACGCCGATCCTTGATCGGGGGCAAGTGACCGTTCGTTGCCTCTTGGGACAATCGTTGCCACGCTTGCATGAAGTCATGTTGGATCGACGTCAGCGCTTCGTTTGAAACCGCGGGGGGTGACGCCAACCCCTCTAAAAACGGAAAATTCACATTGAGACCTTTTTATCCCCTCAGCGCTGTCATCCTGCGCTGCAATATCGCGCTTGTCAACCCCAAAAAGAGACCCTTTATCGTCCAATACTAACGAGCTCAACCCTAGCTTAGCCAGGCCAGGGTCGCCATCCGCCCAGTGACGCGATCGCGCCGATATGAAAAGAACTGCTGAGCCGGATCGTTCACCGTGCATAAGCCACTATTTTCAACCTGACTGACTCCCATTTGCGCCAAACGCCAGCAAGCGAGCCCCGCCAAGTCTGCCCGCCACTTACCCGGCTCAAGAGGGTCGGGCAAAAAAAGGCCCGCCTGTTCAGCACCGGCCCCGTTAAAGGCTACCCGCACTTCATCGCCCACTTGAAAAGCCTTCGCCCCGATACCAGGACCCACCCACGCACGCCAGCCCGAGGCTGAGGGGCGTTTAGACTGCATCTTTTGTAAGGTCGCCTCTAAAACTCCGGCGGCCAACCCCTTCCAGCCGGCGTGGGCAACCCCCAGAACCGAGCCGGCCTGATCGGCCAGCACGACCGACAAGCAATCCGCCGTCAACACCGCCAACACACGCCCTGTCTGTGCCGTCACCGAAGCATCCGCCGCGGGGGGCGGAAGGCTTGCATCAAACCACTGGGCATCGTCCGCATCCACCACACGATTGCCGTGAACCTGCTGAAGCCAGGCGGGCTCAGCAGGCAATAGTTGTTGTAAGCGTTTGCGATTTTCATGAACGCTGGCGGGGTCTTCTTGAGCCCCAAGGCCCAAGTTAAACGTGTCGTAGGGCGCCCGCCCCACCCCACCTTGGCGCGTGGTGCAGAATAGTTCGACACCCTGCCAAGCCTGCTTTGGGCGGATTAGACGAATGGCCGCTTGAGCCGGTTGTTGTGTCATTCAAATCCTCTCGACTCGAACCTGACTGTTCGGTTATTTCCAACTGATCTGTTCGATCACCTTTAGCATATCCGCTGCCGGGGCCGCCGTAAACTCGACGCTGCCTCCGTTGACCGGATCTTCAAACTGCAGTTGGTGGGCATGCAACATCTGCCGAGTCGCACCTTCAATCGCTCGCCCACCATACAGCGTGTCGCCCAACAAAGGGTGGCCCAAACTGGCCAAATGCGCGCGAATCTGATGCGTTCGCCCAGTTTCAAGCCGACAAGTCACCTGCGAAATATTCGAACCACCATACTCACCCACGCTCACGAGTTGATAGTGGGTCACGGCGGACTTGGGCGAACTCAGGCTATCGACCGACATACGCACAGGCACTTTAAGATCTCGCCCAATCGGACGATCGACCGTACCCTGAGCCAGCATGCGGCCGTGAGCCAATGCCAGATACTGTCGGCCCATCGTGCGAGCCTGTAACTGACGAACTAAATGCGTTTGGGCAACTTCGTGACGCGCGATCACCAGCAACCCAGAGGTGTCTTTATCCAAGCGATGCACAATGCCGGCACGCGCCACCTGCAAAAGCTCGGGATAGCGGTACAGCAAGCCATTGAGCAGCGTACCCGACCAATTGCCGGCACCCGGGTGGGTGACAAGCCCCACCGGTTTATTCACTACGATCCAGTCTGGCGTTTCGCCCAACACCTCAAAGGCAACCGGCTCGGGGACAAAAGCATGATCTTCAGGGGCTGGCTGCTCGTAAACGGTGATCACATCGTCTTCGCGCAAGGTTTGTCTCAGCTTGGCTGGCTTACCATTTACCAGTACGTGTCCGCCCTGGATCCACGTCTGCAATCGGCTGCGAGAATGCTGCGGAACCAGTTGCGCCAGCACCTTATCCAGCCTCTCAAGCGGCATTTCGTCGGTAATTCGAAAAACCTGGGGTTCGTCGTCAGTCAGAATATCTTCAGGAAGGGGGGTATCAGCCATTGGGACTCGTCTTATAATCAGCAGAGAATGCTAACACCAAGGATCATTTCGTGATGGGTCGCAACACTATTTCTTTGTTTCAGCCACGCGTTGAAACCACCTGGGCTACCAGACTGCTGGTTTTACTGGCAACGCTGCTCATCGCAGGTTGTGGCACTAAAGGGCCTGAATACGACCCGACCGCCAGCTGGACTGTTGAACGCTTGTTCCAAGATGGCAAATCAGAAATGGACTCGGGCAATTGGCGACTAGCCAAAGAGCGCTTCATAGCCGTTGAGACGCGCTTCCCGTTCGGCACGTATGCACAGCAATCGATGCTGAATCTGGCTTACGTTCAATGGAAAGACAAAGAGCCTGAACTCGGACTCGCCACCCTGAGTCGTTTTCAGCAGCAGTACCAAAATCATCCCGCCACGGACTACGCGTTATACCTGAGGGGCCTCATTAACTTTACGCCACCGAGCGCCGTGTTTTCAGTGCTGACTCGGCAAAACCCGGGCGAACGCGATCCCAAAGCACTCCGTCAGTCTTACGCAGCCTTGACCGAATTAGTCGAGCGCTTTCCTGAAAGTCGCTATGCAACGGATGCACGCAAACGTGTCGAATGGCTCATTAACACCATGGCCGAAAACGAAATGCTGATTGCGCGTTACTACTACGAGCGGTATGCGTACGTTGCTGCGGTCAATCGCGCACAGATCGTGATCACTGATTTTCAAGGCGTCCCGGCCGCCGAGCAGGCGCTCTACATCATGATGATGTCCTACGACAGACTCAAGCTGACTGATCTGCGTAACGATGCCGAACGCGTGTTGTTGCAAAACTTTCCAAATACAACCCTGATTGCCAAAGGGTTTCCTGATAAATATAGTATTTGGAACCCGCTGCGACTGTTTTAAGTCGCTGACTCGGCGTGGCGTTGATAAAACGCCACGGCTTCCTCAAGTGAGCGGGTGCGCGCAAAGGGTGGCAACCCGCGCCATAGCTGCTTGCCGTACGGCTTATCAACCAGCCGTGTATCGCCCACTAGCAATACCCCCCAATCCGTTTCGCTACGAATCAGACGGCCTGAGCCCTGTTTCAGGGCGATGGCCGCCTCAGGCAGTTGATATTCCATAAAGGGATTGCCACCCCTGCTACGGCAAGCGCGTAAACGCGCCTCAAGCACCGGATCATCCGGGGGTGCAAAAGGCAGCTTATCAATCGCAACCAGCGTTAAGCGATCACCTACTACATCAATACCTTCCCAAAAACTTGCACTGCCAACCAATACGGCATGATCAAGAGTGCGAAAACGTTCGAGCAAATCACGACGCGTGCCATTACCCTGACGCATCAACGGCCAGGTAATCCCCAAACGATCGTACGCATCACCAATCAGGCCCGCCACGCGTTCGACCGCGCGCAGCGTCGTGCATAACACCAGCGCACCGCCCTGACTTGCCTGAATTAAGGGGATCAGGGTTTCAACAAATGCTGGCAAAAAATCTGCCGATTGAGCAGGAGGTAACTGTTGAGGCACAAATAACAAGGCCTGCTTTGCGTAATCGAAAGGTGATTCAAACCGTAAGGTTTGGGCGCTTTCTAAGCCTAAGCGGGATGTGAAATGTGAAAAATCACCATTGACCGACAAGGTTGCTGACGTGAAGATCCAGGCTTGGCCTCCTTGCCGATAGCGAGAGAACGCCTCGGCGACTGAAAGCGGTGCGGCATGCAAACGCACGTGATGCAAGCCGCACTCTACCCAACGTACCACTTGCTGAAGATCTTGCACCGGTGCGCGCGAGTCGCGTGTCGGTTGTCCCCATTTAGCCAAGCGCTCGGACAACTCTTGGCAGGTGCGAGCGGCCGCAGCCAGATCAGGATGTTTTTCTTCGACACTGGCGAGCATCTTACCAATGTCATCGAGCGCAATCTGCAAGGTTTCACGTGCGGCGTCAAATACTGCGGGTTCAGGAAACGCCTCAAAGGTGACGCGTTTAGACGGTATGTTTTCTAGGGAGGCACACGCTAGGCGCAGTTCGCGCGCTGTGTGTTCAACCCGACCCGCCTGCTCAGACCAATTGGTCAGTTCGCGGGCATGTGCAAGGCCTGCCGTTTCAATCAGTTTTGCAAGATCTAACAATTGATGGGTTGACAGACTATTGCCTAAAAACCGTGTGGCCGTATCAGGCAACTGATGTGCCTCGTCAAAGACAACCGTATCCGCAGCGGGTAATAGATCGGTAATACCCTCGTCGCGCAACATCAAATCAGCCATAAACAAGGCATGATTAATCACGACCACGTCGGCCTCTTGTGCTTGCCTGCGCGCTTTCAACACAAAACAATCCCGCACGTTTGGACAATCTTGACCCAGGCAGTTTTCACGCGTCGAGGTCACGCGCTGCCAGATTTCTGCTTCTTCAGGCACTGAGGGCAAGTCGGCCCGATCACCTGTGGTTGATTGCTGCGAAAAGGTGTGGATATGTCGCAGTTGTTGTACTTCAGCACGCGACTTTAAGCCACGATCTTCAGTTTGAAGTTTTTCGAGATGGTAATGGCACACATAATTGCCTCGCCCTTTAAGAAGAGCAATCGAGGCCGGTACGCTAAGCGCTTCGCGCACACGCGGCAAATCACGCGCAAATAATTGATCTTGCAAGGTGCGTGTCCCGGTTGAGACCAGCACTTTTCCGCCCCCCAACAAAGCAGGCACGAGATAAGCCCACGTTTTGCCCGTACCGGTACCCGCCTCGGCAACCAAGGTTGAGCGCTCGGCAATGGTGCGCTCGACCATTTGAGCTAGCTCTATTTGCGAAGGGCGCACACGAAAACCCGGCGCGATCGCTGCAAGCGGCCCATCGAACGAAAAAAGCTGAGAAATCGACTGTTCTGACATGTGCAACACCAAGAAGCTAGCCGGATCATACCGCTTCAAATGAGCAAGTATGCCGACTGTGGCAAAATCGTCCGTTTGTTCCAGTTAAAAAGCGTCTATCCCAATGAGTGATTCTAGTTCTGTCGTTTCTGCAACCGTCTCATCCCCCGCCGTCTTTAGCGCGCCTGTCACCTCTCAAGAAGCCGAAGTGCGAATCGTGGCTCAACTTGCGCAAGAGCTCGGTATCCGTGCCAATCAGGTACTGGCCGTGATCGAATTGTTAAATGACGGCTCAACGGTGCCGTTTATTGCCCGCTATCGCAAAGAGGCAACAGGCGGCCTAGACGATACGGTATTACGCAATTTGGATACTCGTCTTTTGTATTTACGAGACCTTGAAGAACGCCGTGCTGCAATTTTGGCCTCAATCACCGAACAAAACAAACTCACACCTGAGCTTGAAAAATCCATTCAACAGGCTGACACGAAGCAGCGTCTTGAAGACCTGTATGCACCCTATAAAGTTAAACGTCGGACACGCGCGCAAATCGCACGAGAGGCGGGGCTTGAGCCGTTAGCCGATGGCATTTTGACTGATATGCAATG
>CAIYCP010000548.1 GCA_903924715.1 uncultured beta proteobacterium | reverse complement strand
TCCAATGGATACTCTATTGACCAAAATACTCGAGGAGCCCAGCAGCGGTGTTCTCGTGCTGATCGCGATATTGTGGCTGTGTTTTTGGCTCGCGTATAGCATCGGCAGGTGGACAGAAAGGATTTCGCGCCGCTCAAAAAAGATCGATGCTGCCGATGAACAGCGTAAGATCCGTTGTAAAAACATGGTGCATCTCAGAGCTAGGCTTGATCTTATCCATGTAAACACCCTCGGTGAACGGATCCTTAGCCCCGGTAAAAACACCTGGGACGAGTTTTTTCTGAGCGGCTCGGAGGTTAGCGAAGACTTTATGTGCGACCGGCTTCGACATCAGGGCGGTCGTCACCTTAATGGGGGCCGATGAGCAGGAGCACTTATCCCTAAGCGAAAAGGCTGTGTAGTACATCGGCAACTACATCGGCAACTTTATCCAAATTTTGTTCATAACTTGTTGACTATAAACATAAATATTGGTTTATTATATCGGCAATTAGTTGATAAATTGAATAAAATGTCAGATTTTTATAGTCAGCCTTTTCAGATGGAGCCTCTTTTAATTGACGCCACTCGTTTGGCGCATCAAGAACTTTTGGGCTTGGCGCAGCAGTTGTCTGAAGCTTCGGCGGCTTTGGATGCCCGCCTTTCACCGCTAACGGCACAGGGGATGTCGGCCCTGGTAATGGGCATGAATTGCTATTACTCAAATTTGCTTGAAGGTCATCAGACCTTGCCCATCGATATTGACGCAGCGATCGTGCACCTTAAGCAAAATAAAGGGCATCGGGATCTTAAAAATCTTGCGGCGGCTCATATCGAAACTGATCGCTGGGCTCGCTCATGCGATCTGCAAAGTATGCCACTCACTGAGTTTATTAAAAACTCACACGCCACTTTTTACGACAATCTGCCACCTGAGTCATTGCTTCTGGTAGATGGCTCAAGTGTCGTGCCGGGTGAGCTCAGACATCAAAACCAGAACGTCATCGTCGGGCAACACGTGCCACCAAGTGCGGAATCTTTGCCTGCCTTTATGGCGCGATACGAGTCGGTCTATGGCCAGCGCTTGGCGACAGCAACGCGAGGTGGGATCTATAAATTAGATGCCGTCATGGCGAGTTTTATCGCTCACCATCGTTTGGTCTGGATTCACCCTTTTTTGGATGGCAATGGTCGTGTCGCGCGCATTACGCTTGACGCAATGCTGCGCGCATGTGGGATAAATTCGGCAGGCTTATGGTCGATGTCGCGCGGTTTTGCCAAAACCAACGATACCTACAAGCAGAGCTTGGCTGGGGCCGACTCGTCGCGAATGGGTGACCTTGACGGGCGCGGTAATCTTTCTGAAAAAAGGCTCGTCGAATTTTGTCGTTACGCGATGACGACCGCGATTGATCAGGCAAACTTCATGGCTAAGTTGTTTGATGTGAAGCATCTGATCGAACGGGTCGCTACGTATTTTCAGCTGGTTCGTCGCGATCTTCGTCCTGAATCTGCGCGGTTATATATCCACGCGATTTTGACGGGTGAGTTTGAGCGTATGGCAGCCAAACTAGTGACAGGTCTGCCTGAACGTACTGCCCGTAAAACGCTGGCAGCGCTGGTAGCAGAAGGCTTTTTGGTGTCTGACACGCCTAGGTCTAGGGTGCGTGCGGGCTTCCCGGTACTGGCAATGGGCTCGATTTTTCCGAACCTGTTTCCGATGGGGATGATTAACTAAGCACCCGCCGCAACGCCTCAAAAAATAACTCACCCTGCAACCGCTCGCCATCAATCTGCTGGCCAACCCGTTTAGCTAGCGCTGCATTTACCGGTACAAGCTTTTTGCCAGTCGAGTGAGCCAGCACCTCAACCATACAGGCGCGTTCTAGAAAATACAGGTCGTCATAGGCGTAATCAATGCGGTCGTTGCACACCACCACCCCGTGATTACCTAAAAAGGCGATATCCGCCTTGCCCATGGCGTTGGCGATACGTTCGCCTTCTGAGATATCTAAAGCCAGGCCGTTGTAGTCTGGATCAATGGCAATACGCTCGTGAAAACGCATGGCGTTTTGTGACAGGGTGGTGTCCAAGGCGCGGTCAGAGGTTAGCGTAAGCGCTGTGGAGTAGGGCATATGGGTATGCATGACGCAGGCTTTTTTGCATATTCGGTGAATCGCTGCATGAATAAACATGGCGGTGGGCTCGACCGCGTGTTTACCGGCCAGAATATTGCCTTCGCCGTCAATCATCACGATGTCGTCGGCGGTGATCTCGCTCCAGAGCAAGCCACGGGGGTTGAGCAAGAAGCGACCTGAGTGATCTGGCAGCTCTACGCTAAAGTGATTGCAGACTCCTTCAGCTAGATTGTGGTGCGCAGCGGCTCTTAAGGCCAGGGCTAGGTCGGCCCGCAGGCGGGTCACAGAAGGCGAGTCAAAGTCTTGCTGGTGCTTGGTCACGGGTAATAGCCTATAAACGTGAGATTTGTTGGATGGGCGTTGCACGTAAAGGTGAGTCAGGTGCTTGAACAAATGTGAGCGCATTCCCCACTCTAGGCGCATGCCAGGGTGGGGTCTAGCGAATGGTGCTTGTTAAAGCCCCCTGCTTTTCTTTCTAGCATGTTCCTCGGTACCTTGCGCATCGACATACGCCCGCACCGTCGCGAGCGTCGCGCCGCCCACGCTGCCAACTATTTCTCGCCCCAAACACGCTTTGCAGCTTAAGGTT
>CAIYCP010000547.1 GCA_903924715.1 uncultured beta proteobacterium | reverse complement strand
ATGGTCATTGAAAACGTAACGGGTGCAGCCGGAATTGTGGGTACCAAAATGGGCGGTGCTGCCGCGCCAGATGGATACACACTTTTGTTGGGTGGAACAGGGACCCACACCACCAACGAATTTTTGTACCCATCACTGCCGTATGACTCTGACAAAGACTTTGCACCAATCGTCTTGATGTACAAAGCCATTAACGTTTTTGTTGTACCCGCGACTTCGTCCATTCAAACGTTAGCGGATCTGATCAAGCAGGCCAAAAGTCAGCCGGGGATCATGAACTACGGGCTTGGTGCGATCGGCAGCTCAAGTCATCTGTCGTTCGAGCAATTCAAAAAAGAAGCGGGTATCAATATCGTGGGCATCCCATATAAAGGCATGGTCCCGGCCTATACCGACATGATGGGTGGGCGCATTCAAGTGATGCCCAATGACATCAGCAACGCCTCTGAGCAGATCGCCTCAGGTAAATTGCGCGCCCTTGCCGTGACCTCTGGCGAACGTTTCCTTTATCTCCCAGACGTTCCAACGGTTGCAGAGTCTGGTTTTCCAGGTTTTGAAGGGGTGGGCTGGGGTGGCTTGTATGCGCCGGCCCAAACACCAAAACATATTATTAATAAAATTGCTGCGGCCGCTGCGCAAGCCTATAAAACAGACGAACTTAAGCAAGCGATGCAGTCGCGTAAGGTAGAAATTATAGAAAGCACGCCAGAACTGTTTGCAAACTTTGTTGTGAAAGAGCGCAAGAAATGGGCGAAAGTAATTCAAGAATCAAATATCAAACTTGAGCAGTAAACGTGTTCACTGCTGCTCGAGCGCATATTTATTTCAAAAGCGTTTAGCGACCATGTCAATTTCAACACGGGCGCCTTTGGCTAAGCCAGTGACGCCAATGCAGGTGCGAGCAGGGCGCTGACCTGGTTCAAAATAGGTTGCATAGACGGCATTCATGCGATCGTAGTCTTCATAAAAGTGCGTCAAATAGATACGAACCGACGCTACATTTTTAAGGGTCAGACCTGCGCCTTCAAGTACGTTGCTTAGGTTTTTCATGACCTGCTTTGTTTGCGCTTCAATCCCTTCAGGGTAGGGCGTGTTGATCGAGGTATCGACAAACGGCATTTGGCCAGTGACAAAAATCCAACCATCAGCCTCAACGGCGTGGCTAAATGGCGCGACTGGATCCGGTGCGCCAGCGATCATGTGAAATTGTAGAGGGCTCATCGTGCAAGATCCTTTCTTTAGTGTTCAGGCGAGATATGAGTCTATTCTCGCCTATCCACGAAAGAAATTGTGGCGTGCGGCGCAAATATTCAGTGCTTGCAGCATCACAAAGCCTGTACATGGCGATGAATCTCGCCAGGGGTTGTGAACCAGATATCGTTACGGTCGCGCGCGGCCGCCAGATGTGCAAGCGCTCGACGTAAATGCCCTAGGCGGTAAGGTTGGCCCACTAAGTATGGGTGTAGAGCAATCCCCATAACCAGCGGTTGTGTCTTGGACTGTCTGAGCATCTCGTCAAACTGATCAATAATCATTTGCGCGAAAGGTGCCATGTCCATCTGACGGCCGATCAGCATAGGGATGTCGTTGATTTCTTGTGGGTAGGGAATCGACCAAAGTCCTTGACCATTGCGTGTTTGCATCAGGCCTGGCTGGTCATCATGACACCAGTTTAAAGTGTAGCCGTAGCCTGCTTCGGCAAGTAAGTCGGGGGTCACTGCGCTTTCAGAGATCCATGGTGACAGCCAGCCTTTTGGCGCGACACCGCTTTCGCTCAGGATGCGAGCACGGCAATCAGAGAGCAAGGCAAATTCGTCTTCTTCAGAGAACTGTCCTTGGCGTTCAGCGTTTGTGTGGCCGTGTCCAATGAGTTCATCGCCGCGGGCGACGAGTGCAGCAACGAGTTCTGGGCAGTGATCATAAAGGGCGGTATTAATCAGAGCGCCTGTCGGAAGCGCGAGCTCATCAAACAAAGACAAGCAGCGCCAGGCCCCTACCCGATTGCCGTATTCGCGCCAGCTGTAATTTAGAACGTCGGGTTGCGGGCTGAGCGGGCCCAAGTTTGCACCGAGCCCAGAACCGAAAGCAAAGTGTTCGACGTTAAAGCCGATATAGACCGCAAGTCGGCTTTTGTTGGGCCAGTGGTAGTCGTGGCGCTGCGTGATGGCTTGGTACGCAAAGCGCCCATGTGTAGGCAGAAGTTCTGTGGCTTTCGAGGGTTTCATAAGTGGATCGTTTTGAAGTGTCGATTTTTCAGTGCCCGAGATAGGCCGCTGTCAATTTTCCTGAGTCGCGTAAAGCGTCAGATGTACCGCTAAATATCATGTGACCTGAAGCCAACAAGTTTGCGTGATCAGATAACGCTAACGCTAAGTCTGCCCGTTGATCGACCAGTAAGATGGTTAAACCCTGAGCCTTGAGTTCGGCTAACCGTAGAAAGAGGTCTTCAACAATGGCTGGTGCTAAACCCAAGGACGGCTCGTCGAGCAAGAGCATCAGGGGCTCGGCAGCCAGGCCACGTGCGATTGCCAGCATCTGTTGTTCGCCTCCGGATAGCAAGCCCGCACGTCGCGTTTTCAGAGTCAAGAGCTTTGGAAACATCGCATAGATTTTTTGTAATTTCTCGCTCGTCAATGTTGCGCGTGCGTGGGCGCCAATTCGTATATTGTCTTCGACACTAAGTTCTGAAAAAACTTGACGCCCTTCAGGCACCATCACCAAACCTAGGCGGGCAACTTGATGGGCAGCAAGATGACTGATGTCGCGGCCATCAAAGCCAATAGAGCCAGAAAAGTTTGGATGTAATCCCGAGAGCACGCGCATCAGCGTTGACTTTCCGGCGCCATTTGCGCCCAGCACTGCAACGGTTTCACCTTGTCGAACTGCAAATTCGATATCGGTTAATACATTGGCTGCGCCATAGTTTGCCGCAAGACGTCCAATGACCAAGACGTCTTGCGCGCGTTCTTGAGCAGGCGTCGCAGTGGCGATTTGATTTAAAAATGTCGATTCACCGCTTCCTAAGTAGGCTGCTTTTACAACGGCACTCTGTTGAATCTCGGTCGGAGCGCCTGAGGCAATGAGTTTTCCTGAATCTAGGACGTGAATTTGATCCGAGATACTCATGACCAGTGTCATATCGTGTTCGATAATAAAGACGCCCACGCCTGCACTGGCAATGTTTTTTAAGACAGACGCGAGTTGAATTTTTTCTTCGGCACTTAAGCCGGCCGCGGGCTCGTCAAGTAAGAGAAAGGCTGGGCGAGCAGCGAGTGCGCGTGCAATTTCTACTAAACGACGGTCGACATGCGCAAGTGCCTGAGCAGATTCGTTTAGCGCACCAATATACCCAACGAAGCGCAATAGCTGCTCACAGAAATCGTATCTTGAGGCAACGGGGATGGCGCCCCAGAGTCGCCCTTGCAAGAGCCCTACGTACACATTATCTAACACGCTAAGCGAGCCAAATAACTGCGACGTTTGATACGTGCGGGTCAAACCGCTACGGCCAATCTGAGCGCTGCTAAGCCCGCTCAATCGTTGTTCGTTGAGCATCACCGTGCCGCGCGTAGCTTGATAGAAACCAGTGACTAGGTTGATCAGCGTTGTTTTGCCAGCACCATTCGGCCCGATCAAGCTGGTGATTTTTCCGCCTACAGCACTTAGAGAAACGTCTTTTAACGCGTGATTGCCACCGAATAAAACGCCTAGATCATTGAGGGTTAAAAGCGCGGTAGATGTTTGCTTAAAACCGATTGAGCCTTGGGCTCTTGCAACGAGGTCGGGCGCTGACGTCTTGTCTGGTTCGCGATTGTTCTTCAGCTTGCTCAAACGTGCAAATACTTTTTGCCACAATGCAGCCAGAGCACCCGCGATACCATTCGGTGCAATCAGTAAAACAATCAGTAGTAAACCGCCAAAAAAAATGAGCCGGTATTCTGCGAGCATCGAAAGTGATTCAGGCAGCAAGATCACTACGATCGCGCCAATTAACGGGCCCGCGGCATAACCAACGCCACCAATCATCAGCATCAGCAAAAAAATGATCGATTGAAAAAAAGGAAAGGATTCAGGACTGATGAAGCCATTCATGCTGGCAAAAAGTGATCCGGCGATACCGGCAAGTGCGGCCGATATACTGAAAGCAATGACTCGAACAACTAAAAGCTTTGCTCCCAATGCGCTGGCTGCGATCTCTGCGTCTCGGGTGGCGCGCATGATGATGCCCCAACGGCTCTGCGCAAACCACGCGTACGCAGGTATCAACAGTGCACTCATTAGAATAGCGAACCATGTCAGTTGTACGCCTGAAATCTCGATGCCACCGAGCATCGGTCGCGGGATGTTCATGATGCCATTCCAGCCCCCGGTCAGATCTTTCCATTCGGCAATGCCTTGTTCGACAAAATAACCAAAAGCAATCGTGATCATTGCGAGATAAGGGCCTTTGGCCCGCAAGGCCGGCAGTGCAAGTAAAGCGCCTGCCACGCCTGAAATCAAAGCGGCACCGATGAGTGCGATGAAATACGGCACACCAAGCTTCATCGTCAGCAGGGTGGTGGCATAGGCGCCAATGGCATAAAACGCAGCGTGTCCCAGAGAGGTTTGTCCGGCCAAGCCCATCAAGACGTTTAAGCCAATACCGACGATGGCCGTGATCGCAACGGTGCCCAGCACTAGCGATTGATAATCATTGATAAAAAATACAGCGAGAGATCCAAGACAGAGCCAGAATCCGCCAACCATTGACGGTGTACGTAACGCGTTCATACTTTATTGATCCCGCGTTTGCCAAATAGACCGACAGGCCTGAATGCAAGAACGATAATTGTGAGACCGAAAGAAAACATTTGAGCGTAGGTCGAACCAAAGGTGGTCACCAGTAAGGCTTCGATAATGCCTAATAGCAGTCCACCTGCCATCACCCCGGCGGCACTTTCGATGCCGCCTAAGATCGCTGCAGCAAAGGCCTTGATTCCAAACACAGTGCCCATACCTGCCGATACGGTGTAGAGCGGAGCAATTAATACCCCCGCAATGCCTGCAAAGACGCCTGCCAGAGCGAAGGCCAGGCCAATCATTTTTTCTGAATCGATCCCCATTAGTTTTGCCGCGCTACGATTTTGTGCGATGGCAAGCAGAGATTTTCCTGTTGAGGTCAGACGCATACCAAGTGCTAAAGCAATTGCAATTGAAAATCCGGTCAGTGGGATCAATAGTTGCAGTGCAATGCTTGATGAGAATGGCGAGAACGTTCTTGAAGCCGGCCCATCGCGTCCTGT
>CAIYCP010000546.1 GCA_903924715.1 uncultured beta proteobacterium | reverse complement strand
GATCGTATACCCATCTGCCGGGGCTTTCACCAGCACCGCCGTGCTGACAATGCCTGCGCCACCCGGACGATTTTCAACCACAACAGGTTGACCCCAGACCGCAGTGAGTCGCGTGGCTAACACCCTCAAAATCACGTCAATCGGGCCACCTGGCGGATTAGAGACAATGATCTTGACCGGCTTGTCGGGGTAAACGCCTGGGGTTTGAGCTTGCGCCACATTTGGGCCGACCATGAACAGGCTACACGCGCCCACAGCCAGCATAAACACAGCGACTCGGTACTTTTCCAAATTAATCCGCATACCGGTGATCCTTTGTTTCAACCTACTAAAAAAGAGTATCCGTCGCACTGAACCATGCCAAACAATTCGCAGCACTGGCGCCAAAACACCGCGGCAGGTTCTACCGACAGCCAGGTATAACTGTTATTCAAAAACATGCACAGCTGGGCTAGATGCCCAGCCAGGCGTGCGGCCATGAATGAACGCAATCCAAGCGCTCTGCATCTGCTCGACCAAGCGTGCACCATGCTCGACGGTCATCCCCTGCAGCATCGCGGCCCCGTCAAAGCTTTCAAGATTACCAAAGACAAACGGCAACTCGCTGCAATGACACGCGCCGAACGCCGGATTGGGCCCGTAAGCGAACTCAAACACCCACGCTTGCCGACCCGCGGCATGCGCGTCGTGCGCCCATTGCCGTGACGGTGCACCAAATATTTTTTCACCTAGCTGCTGGCTGGCCAGATCGCGCGCGTTGCCCGGAAAGGCCGTCATTTCATCGCGTGTATAACCCAGTAACACATCGGCGCGTGTTGCGGCCTGCTGCATCGACGGTGCAAGCGGCAAGCTAAAAAATTCACCATCACCTACTGGGCAAAATAAACTGCGATTGGCGCCCTCTTCTTTCAGCGCGGCCATCACACTCGGGGCCTGTTGCGCGGCCAATAAGTTAGCCACCGGCAACGCACGTGCTTCATCAACCGTCTGCGCACCGGTCGCCTGCAAAAACACACGGCTGAGATGCGCAGCTTGCGCCGGTTCACGAAACCCACGTCCCAACGACGCGCTCTGTAAAATCGCACGGTTAAACAAGGGCTCGCGGGCGAGCATCGCTGCAATATTGAAGCCCCCCGCCGACTGACCCATCATGGTGATATTGGATGGGTCTCCGCCAAAATGCGCGATATTGTCGACCACCCAACGCACAGCGGCTTCTTCATCGAGCAGCCCAACGTTTGCGGTTTCACCCGGTACATATAACCAACCTAGTGCGGCAAGTCGGTAATTGACACCCACCACCACGCAGTCACCCCCCGCGGCCAAGCGGGAACCGTCGTACCACGTCAACGCACCGCCGCCACTTTGCCAGGCACCGCCGTGCAGCCACACCACCACCGGACGCTTGCGCTGATCGCAACCGGGTGTCCAAATCGATAAGCGTAAACAGTCTTCATCTTGCGCCGCTTCAAAGTCACCCATGACCGTGCGCAGACGTGAAGGCAACTGCGGGCACACAGGCCCCGCTTGGGTCGCATCAAATGCGGGCTGTGGCCCAAGCGGTTGGGGCGCGGTAAAGCGCAAGGTCCCGGTTGGAGCCTGGGCATAGCGCAGCCCTAAAAACTGTATGGCGGTTTCGCATTGCAAGCCCGTGACCTCGCCTTGTGTCAGGGTGACTGAAACTGGTTGCTCGACGATTGGCATGTTGAGTGGCCGTCTAGGGTAAAAAAGAATTTG
>CAIYCP010000545.1 GCA_903924715.1 uncultured beta proteobacterium | reverse complement strand
GTCGAGCAAGCCGGCGGTGCAGCCACCAACGGCGAGCAGCGCATTCTGGATATTCAGCCAACAGCGCTGCATCAACGGGTGAGTGTTGTGCTTGGTTCAAAAAATGAAGTTGAACGCGTTACGCGCTATCACCACGAAGCAAAAACCTAACATCGCTTGATTTTTTGCTCAGTAAAAAAGCCCTCTTGTAAACAAGAGGGCTTTTTGTATTGGGGTATTCATACACCCCAAAAAAACAGTTTCGCTTTAAGCGAGCGTAAAGATCGTGGCACCCGTTGTTTTGCGCGCTGCCAAGGCAGCTTGTGCCTCTGCAGCTTGCTCTAGCGGATAGCGTTGATCGATACGGATCTTGATTTTCTTTTTCAAGACCAAATCAAACAACTCGTCGGCAGCCGCTTGCATTTTTTCAGGCGTACCAACGTGCGCAGCCAGCGAGGGGCGTGTGACAAATAACGAACCCTTCGCAGCCAAGATACCCAAGTTCACGCCATCAACCGCACCAGAAGCATTACCGAAACTGACCATCAAACCACGTGGCTGCAAGCAGTCAAGTGAAGTTGCCCAAGTGTCTTTGCCTACGCCGTCATACACGACAGGTACTTTTTTACCCTTGGTGAGTTCAAGCACGCGCTCTGCAACGTTTTCTTTTGAATAATCAATCACAGCCCAGGCGCCATTTGCTTTTGCAATGGCTGCTTTTTCAGGACTTGAGACGGTACCAATCAGCTTGACGCCCAACGCTTTGGCCCATTGGCAAGCAATCAGGCCAACACCGCCGGCTGCCGCATGAAACAAAATGGTTTCGCCACCTTGTAAACGATACGTTTGACGAAACAGGTATTGCACCGTGAGGCCTTTGAGCATCATCGCAGCGGCTTCTTCGTAGCTAATCCCTTTAGGCAAATGCACGACTTGCGCAGCAGGCACGTTACGCGCCTGCGCATAGGCACCAATGGGGCTTTGTCCATACGCAACCCGATCGCCCTTTTTAAAGCGCTTTGCTGCTTTTTTACCCACGGCAATGACTTCGCCCGCACCCTCAAACCCTAGACCCATTGGCATGGGGCTTTTATAAAGACCCGTGCGAAAATAAATATCAATAAAATTCAAGCCTGCAGCGTGCTGGCGAATCGTAATTTCATTTTCACCGGGGGCTGGCACTTCGATTTCGACCAGTTTTAAGACTTCTGGGCCGCCGTTTTGTTCGATTTGAATGGCTTTCACAAGATTGCTCATAGGTGCTCCTGAAAATGAGACGGACTGCATAAAAATAGCGTTTAAGGCTAAATCGGATGTTTGGACCTCGAAGGCAAGAGTTTATCTTGCTGCCAAGGTAAAATGTACCGTTATCGTAGCCAATTTTTCAGGAAACCATGGCCGGACACAGTAAATGGGCCAATATCCAGCACCGTAAAGGTCGCCAGGATGCCAAACGCGGAAAACTCTGGACCAAGATCATTCGTGAGGTCACCGTCGCTGCTCGCGCTGGCGGCGCAGATCCGGATGCCAATCCACGCCTACGGATGGCGTGGGATAAGGCCAACGCCGCCAATATGCCAAAAGACAACATTCAGCGTGCAATTGCCAAAGGCGCCGGTGGCGCAGATGGCTCGAATTACGACGAAATCCGGTACGAAGGTTATGGGATTGGTGGCGTGGCCGTTGTCGTTGACTGCATGACCGACAATCGCACGCGCACGGTGGCCGATGTTCGTCACGCGTTCTCTAAGCACGGTGGCAACATGGGGCAAGAGGGTTCGGTCGCCTTTATGTTCACGCACTGCGGTCAATTCATCTTTGCACCGGGCACCTCAGAAGACGCCGTCATGGAAGCCGCGCTCGATGCTGGCGCCGACGACGTGCTCACCGACGACGAAGGCGTGATCGAAGCTATTTGTCCTCCCTCCAGCTTTGCCGTGGTTCGCACCGCTTTTGAAAAAGCCGGTCTCAAACCTGAGATGGCCGATATTGTGATGAAACCAAACACCGAAACTGAATTGGTGGGCGACGATGCGATCAAAATGCAAAAGCTTTTAGATGCACTTGAAAGTCTGGATGATGTGCAAGAGGTCTACACCAACGCCTCGATGGATGAACAAGGCTAATCCCAATGAAACTGTTAGTCATTGGCTCTGGTGGCCGCGAACACGCCCTCGCCTGGAAACTCTTGCAATCGCCGCGCGTCTCGCATGTCTATGTCGCACCCGGTAACGGCGGCACTGCCACGATGGCGCGTTGTTCAAACCTTGCACTGAGCAACCCCGCCGCACTTGCCGACTTTGCCAAAACAGAAGGCATTGCCTTAACTGTGGTGGGGCCTGAAGCCCCTCTGGCTCAAGGTGTGGTCGACGCCTTTCGGGCACAAGGCTTAAAGATTTTTGGCCCCACGCGTGCGGCTGCACAACTTGAAAGTTCAAAGGATTTTGCCAAGGCCTTCATGGTTCGGCATCGCATCCCTACGGCACTCTACCAAACCTTTACCGAGCCAACCGCTGCCCACGCTTACATCGACGCTCAAGGCGCACCGATTGTGATTAAGGCCGATGGCCTGGCCGCAGGTAAAGGGGTCGTCGTCGCACTGACATTAACCGAGGCGCACGAAGCCGTTGACGCGATGTTGGGCGATGGTTCTTTGGGGGCCGCTGGTGCGCGTGTCGTGATTGAAGAGTGTCTGCTCGGCGAAGAAGCCAGCTTCATCGTTTTGTGTGATGGCAAGAACATTCTTCCCTTAGCCACTAGCCAAGACCACAAGCGTCTACAAGACGCAGATCAAGGACCGAATACCGGTGGTATGGGCGCTTATTCTCCAGCGCCAGTCGTCAGCCAAACCATTCATCAACGCGTCATGAACGAAGTGATTAAGCCAACTATCCAGGGCATGACCACCGATGGCATCCCTTTCACAGGCTTCTTGTATGCAGGCTTGATGATTGATGACGGCGACGACGCCACGCGTGCAATAAAAGTACTTGAATTCAACTGCCGCTTAGGCGATCCCGAAACTCAACCGATTCTCATGCGTATGCGCAGTGATCTGCTTGAGGTCTTCGAGCAAGCGGTCAATGGCACGCTCGACCAAGCCGAGATTGACTGGGATCCAAGAACTTCGCTAGGCGTGGTGATGGCCAGTGCAAACTATCCACTGACTCCCAGGCTAGGCGATTTAATTACCGGGATTCCCGCGGCGCAGCCTGATTGCGTTGTTTTTCATGCCGGCACAACGCTAAAGGATGAGGCACTACAAACCTCAGGCGGCCGAGTCCTTTGCGTCACGGCCCTGGCCGATAACGTGCGGGCCACGCAGCAGCGCGCCTACCAAACGGTTCACTCTATCAATTTTGACGGCGCTCAATATCGAACAGATATTGGCTGGCGTGCCCTAGAAAAAAATACATAGTGTCCGAACTCAACATCACCCCGGTCCGCACCTATTTATTAGGCTTGCAAGCCAACATCGTTAGCGAACTTGAACGCGCCGGCGACGAGAAGTTTTTGTCGGATGAATGGATACGACCAGAAGGCGGTGGCGGCGTCTCGAGGCTCATCGAAGGCGGCCAATTATTTGAACGCGCTGGCGTTTTATTTAGCCACGTCAAGGGCACGACCCTACCGCCCTCCGCCACCGTGCATCGCCCTGAAGTCGCGGGACGTCCCTGGGAGGCCATGGGTGTGTCCATGGTGCTGCATCCACGCAATCCCTACATACCCACTACCCATTTAAACGTGCGCATGTTTATTGCCAAGGCGCCCTTAGGTAGTGGACAGGCAGATATTTTTTGGTTTGGTGGAGGGATGGATCTCACACCCTACTACCTGTTCGAAGACGATGCGCAGCATTTTCATCGCATCAATCAAGCCGCACTTGCCCCCCACGACCCAACCGCCTACTCGCGCTACAAAAAATGGTGTGACGAGTATTTTTTTCTGAAACACCGTAACGAGACCCGTGGTGTCGGTGGGATCTTTTTTGACGATTTAAGTGAGCCGGGGTTTGAGCAAGCGTTCGCCCTCATGCGTTCGGTAGGCAATGCCTTTATCCCTGCTTATCTGCCTTTGGTTGAAAAACGACGTTCGCACCCCTTTGGCGAGCGCGAACGCGATTTTCAAGCCTACAGACGTGGACGTTATGTAGAATTCAATCTAGTATTTGACCGCGGCACGCTTTTTGGCCTGCAGTCGGGTGGCAGAACCGAGTCTATTTTGCTGTCGATGCCCCCGATGGCTGCGTGGCGTTATAACTGGCAAGCACAAGCTGGCTCACCTGAGGCGGCACTCTCTCAATACCTTACCCCGCGAGACTGGGTCTAATGCGCAT
>CAIYCP010000544.1 GCA_903924715.1 uncultured beta proteobacterium | reverse complement strand
TCCAGTGTGCGTCAGGCCACTGCCATGGTTCGAGTTGAGGTGATGTCATTTTTGAGGTGCCGTGCCTGGATTGACGGGTGTGGTTGTGACCGTGATGGTTGCGGGGGCGACATTGCGCGCGATTTCTTGCGCGGCAGCGGCCTCTTTGGCGACGAAGCGCGCGAACTCTGCTGAAGGCATGCCAACCCCTTCTAGTCCGAGCGTATCGAATTGCGCGATGACATCGGCCTGTGCAACGGCCTTAACAATTTCGGACTGTAGTCGGTTGATGATGGCCGCAGGGGCATTCGCGGGCAACCATAAACCAAACCAGTTCACGACGTTGAACTCTTTTAAACCGAGCTCTTGCAACGTAGGGGTATCAGGCATGCCCTTCCAGCGTTTGGCCCCTGTGACGGCCAAGGCACGCAAGCGGCCACTCTGAACATGCTGTTGAGCGATTTGCGTACCAACAAAAAAGATATCGATACGACCCGCGATTAAATCGTTGGTGGCTTCAGCGACACCCTTGTAGGGGACGGCCAAAATATCCGTGTCGGTTGCTGTTTTCATGACTTCAGCAGGGATGTGACTTGCGGTGCCTAGGCCGGCGTGGCCGTAGGTGAGTTTGCCTGGATTTTTCTTGGCAAGTGCAATGAGCTCTTTAAAGGTTTTGGCAGGTGAGTCGGCGGGGACGACTAATACCTGCCCAAAGTTTTGAGCGGCTAGCGTGACATGACTAAAGTCTTTGACGGAGTCGTAAGTGACGTTCTCGTTAAAGGGCGGGATATTGGTGTGTGAGGCGGTGGTAAACAACCAGGTGTAGCCATCAGCGGGAAGCTTGGCAACATAGGCGGTACCAACCAGCCCACCTGCACCGAGACGGTTTTCAACGATAACGGTTTGACCCAGCGAGGTCGAAAGTTTAGGCGCAAGGATGCGCATGAGGAGATCGGGTGGGCCCCCTGGTGGCGAGGGCACGATGACGCGAATGGGTTTGGTTGGATAGTTCGAGGCGGCGGTACCCGCCGTGGTTTGTGCAATGGCAGAACTTACGAACAAGAGGCTGAGCGACCCAAGCAGCAGTCGACCCAAATTTTGTGCGAGCCGAGCGGTTGAGTGAGTCAATGTGAGCGAAGCAAACATAAAAGCCCTTCGGGTCAGTTACCCGAGTTGTACGGTGGAGTGTGTCGTAGAAGAACGAATGATGGCCTCAAGAACCGCCGCATTGCGCACGGCGTCACCTTCTGGCGTGACAAGGGGTTGTTGTTTGCTGATGCACAGTGCAAAGTGTTCGAGCTCAGCGCGTTCAGTACTTGTTTCCGGAAAACTGGTGGTCACCGGTTTTTGCTTATTGGTGACATTACTGCGATCAATCATACAGGTGGTCAAATTCCAGGTGTGCAAGTGACTCACATCGCCGACTTCAACCCAACCATTTGAGCCAAATACTTGCATACGCCAGGTTTCTGCAGTGGCGATGATCGTGCCTAGATAGCCAGTTGAACCCCCAGCGAAATGCAACAACATTGAGGTGGTGTCGTCTGAGCCAAAGTCTTGCGCAAGGCGCTTGCTTTGCGCGGTGACGCGATCGATTGGGCCAGCCAGGTACATCATCGCGTCGATGACATGAACCCCGCGGCCCGTCATGCCTCCGGCAGGTGACTCATCAGAAGCGTGGCGCCAATGGCCCTTCGGAAACCGATAGGCACTTGGACCACAAAAATTACCTTCGATGTGCAGTACTTTACCCAAGCGGCCATCGTCGATCATGCGACGAATTTCTTGCAGTGCAGGCTGATAGCGCCAGTTGTAGCCGACACCTAAAATGACGTTGTGCTGCGCTGCAGCCTCAGCGGCGCGCTTGGTGCTGGCGTGGTCAAGACCGAGCGGCTTTTCGCAAAACACGTGCTTGCCGGCTTTGGCAGCCGCCACAATTTGATCGGTATGCATAGAGTGCGGCGTGGCCAAGACCACCGCGTCAATCGCGGCGTCAGCAAGAGCCGCCTCATAACTGTCGAGCATTCGAATATTGTGTTTGGCGGCAAACTCGGCTGCCTTTGCTGGCGTGCGGGTGGCACCCGCTACAAATTGAATGTCTTTACTTAAGCCTTGAACGCTATTGACCAAATTTTGGCCCCAAACGCCCATACCGATGATTGCAGCGCGAATCATATTTTGTATTCCAAGCAGAGCCATTGGGTGCACACAGGTGTTGCGCGCCATTCCCCAAGAGCGGATTGATTGATTATCAGAGAAAGGATGACGGATGACAACAGAGATTAAATGTGTTTTGATCTTTATCGGCAGATAGAGGGCGTCATTCAGTAAAGCCCCGCGACCTGTTTTAAATTGAAAGGAAGGCACCCAATATGAGATATTTCAGCGGTTTTACGGCGCTTCGCGCGGGTTTGGCCCTGTT
>CAIYCP010000543.1 GCA_903924715.1 uncultured beta proteobacterium | reverse complement strand
GGCCTGCGGTAAGCCCGCCACCACAGCGGCGACCGCGATGCTGCAAGCATTTAAAGTTTTGAAGATCAAGCAGATCGTTTTGGCAGCACCCTGGAGTGCAGCCACGAATCAAACCGTTGCGAACTTTATCGAGGCAAGCGGTGTGCGCGTGTTACACCAGGCTGCAATGGGGATCGTGAGCAATCTTGAGGTGGGCGATCTAGATGCCCAAACAGCGTATGACTTGGGTCGTCAAGCCGATCGTGCTGAGGCCGATGCAATATTTCTAGCCTGTGGTAATTGGATGACCATGGATATCATCGAAGCGCTTGAGCGTGATTCTGGCAAACCTGTCCTGAGTACGAATAGCTGTGCGTTGTGGGCCATGCTCAATATTTTAGGTGGACATCAACAGGTGTCGGGTTATGGCACTTTGCTCAACGATCACCTCATTGCCTGAGGCTCTGATTTTCATCGGACTGCTGGTTGACCTTTAACTGCTTAGGCGACATGATGTCCTTAAATAAAAATTCAAGACGCTTTTTTTTAGGCTGTGCCTTGTTGGTGGCCTGGGGTGTTGCGTTGCCATCCCACTCAGCGACAACGATCCGGTTTTATGCCATTGTGGCGGCTGGCGGTAGTGTTGATGCCATGGCGCGGATTGTGGGTGAAAAATTCGGTCCGCTTGTCGATGCCGCTGTGATTGTTGAAAACAAGCCGGGCGGGGGAGGCAATTTGGCCACACAAACAGTGGCTCGGTCTGCGCCAGACGGTTTGTCAATTTTAGTCAGTGGCAATAACCACACCTCGAATCTGTCGCTTTATAAAGATACAGGGTATCAACTGGATGACTTGATTCCTATTGCTGAGTTGATGCGTGGCCCGGCTGTGGTGGTGGTGCCGAACCGGTCGCCCTATCAAGGGTTTGATCAGTTGATTGCAGATGCAAAAAAACGTCCTGGCGAAATTTCTTTTGGTACGGCTGGAATTGGTACGGCCAGTCACTTCGCTGCTGAGTACACTTTTTTTACGGCTCAAGTCAAAATGATCTCGGTGCCTTATCGAGGCTCGGGGCCTTCACTGACGGATTTGATGGGTGAACAAATTCCTGTCGCGGTGTCATCGCTTGTAGCGGCGATGCCTTTAATCAAAGCAGGAAAACTTCGCGCGCTCGCCGTGACCTCGCTCAAACGTTGGCCGGGTGCAGAGACTATCCCGGCCGTTGCTGAATTTGGTATGCCTGATTTTGAGCAATTATCCTGGATTGGTTTGTTCGCACCTAAGGGAACGCCGCCTGCAATCATTGAGCAATACAGTCAGGCCGCCCAAAAAGTATTGGCCGATCAAGAGGTACAGCAACGCGTCGCAGGCTTGGGCGGCGTGGTGGGAGAGTACGGCGCGGCCGAGTTTAAAAAATTCATCGACCGGGATTATGAAACCGTTCAGAAGATTGTGAAAAGCGCGGGGATGAAACCTGACTAGGTGTTTAGATCGGGCGTTTTAACTCAGAACCCGTTCGCGCTTGAAAGGTTAACAAATCCTGGGTCGTATCAATATCCACAATAAAGTGTTCATTTTCAGTGTGATACTGATCAACAAGTTGTGGGTGGTCTTTGATAAAACCGCGGCAAGTCACCGCCGGGTCTTCTGCCAGTATGGTTGAAATAATTTTTTGAGAGATTGCAACCGGGTTGCCACGTTGTCCGTTGACCACGGGATAACGAATCTCGGCCGAGGCTCTGCGTTGTTCAAAGGCGCTGATGAGTTCAAGAAAATCTTCTGCGACGAGTAGGGGTTGATCGGCGAGCGTAATGAAGCTGAAATCATATGACCCGCGCAATTGCGCGAGTCCCAGCCTGACGGAAGATTGTTGACCTGCTTCAGGGGTTGGATTTCGGATCACGACAACAGCTTGATCTTTGACTTCCGCTTCAATCAACGGATGAAAATAGCCTGTGACCACAACGATCTGCTCAATCTTCGCCAAGCGAAGTGCTGCGAGCTGCCGTGTCAGTAATGACTGACCGTTGAGCGTGAGTAAACTTTTGGGGATGCTTCCTAAACGCGATCCTTCACCGGCTGCCAACAACACAGCGGCCGGCCTGCTCGAGGATTTCGGTTGGGCATGTTCAGACATACTAGGATTAGGTCACCGGCGCTGGATTAAACAAGACCAGTGCATTGGCAATTTTCCAGTGCTCGGCCCAGGTTTTTCGGCCACTGGCAACATCTAGCATTAATCTAAAAATTTCCCAGCCAAGTTCTTCGATTGATAGTTCGCCGTCGGCGATGCGTCCTGCGTTTACATCCATGATGTCGTGCCAGCGACGAGCAAGGTCTGTACGGGTGGCGACTTTGATGACGGGGCACTCAGCCAGCCCATAGGGCGTGCCTCGACCGGTCGTAAAAATGTGCAGCGTCATGCCTGCAGCTAACTGCAACGTACCGCAAATGAAATCACTGGCGGGAGTCGCCGCATACACCAGGCCACGCTGATCGCGCGCAAGTTTTTCTCCGGGGGGTAGCACACTTGAAATTGCCGAGCTTCCACTTTTAATAATTGAGCCCATGGCTTTTTCGACAATATTTGATAAGCCGCCCGCCTTGTTGCCCGGCGTTGTGTTGGCACTGCGGTCAACATTGGCGCGGGCTAAATACCCGTCGAACCATTCAAGCTGCGTCACAATATCTTGCGCGACACTTGCGTTGACTGCGCGCGAGGTGAGTTGATCCACACCGTCACGCACCTCTGTGTTTTCGCTAAACATGACTGTGGCACCCGCCCGCACCAACAAATCTGCAGCGATGCCCAGAGCTGGGTTAGCGGTGACGCCACTGAGCGCATCGCTTCCCCCGCATTGCATGCCGACAATCAACTCGCTTGCAGGCACCGTTTCGCGAGTCCGTTGATTGAGGCGATGCAGATGGACCTTCGCTTCGTCCATGATGGCTTGAATCATCGACATAAAGCCCACGTGCTGTGCATCTTGCAGGCAGACGGTATCGACACCCGTTGAACGTTCGTCCTTAATCGGAAAACTGCCGGGGGGCATGAGTCGATCGGGCTGTAATTTTTCACAACCTAAACTGACCACCATGACTTCACCACCGAAGTTTGGATTCAAACTGATATTGCGAATAGTGCGAATCGGGATGATGGCTTCAGCAGCATCGATGGCGACGCCGCAGCCATAGGTGTGTTCAAGACCGACCACATCGTCGACGTTTGGATAGTTAGGCAGTAGTTCATTTTTGATCTGCTCGACAGCATATTCAACAACGCCTGCTACACATTGCACGGTCGTCGTGATCGCTAAGATATTGCGGGTCCCGACCGAACCGTCAGCATTGCGATAGCCCTCAAAGGTGTAGCCTTCAAGCGGTGCAGTCGAAGGCGGTTTGATGGTGGCGATGGGCAAGTTTTCGAAGTTACGGGCTTCGGGCATACGCAGCAAACGCTCATGTACCCAACTACCTGCGGGGATTGATTTCAGGGCATAGCCAATGGTGAGACCATACCGAATAATGGGAGCATTCTCGGCAAAATCGATGAGTGCAATTTTATGGGCTTGAGGCACTTTGTTGACGAGCACGAGGCCAGAGGGGAGGACAGTGCCGCTAGGTAAGCCCCCGTCGTTGCCGACAATCGCAACGTTGTCGAGCGCGTGCATTTTGATCAGATGTGGTTGTGGAGCGTGTTGAGTCGTTGTCATCGTTGTTCTTTTGGTGAGCGTCAGCGAAAGCTTTAGTTTATAAGTGCGTTCTGAGTGTATCGTATTGCCTGATCTACGAACAATGTTTAACTTTTATTTTAGTCTTCCTTCGAGCTTGATTATGAAAATCACAGAAATCCGAGAATCTACCCGCCCGATCAAATCCAATATTCGCAATGCCTATATTGATTTTTCAAAGATGACCTTGAGTCTAGTCGCCGTCGTGACCGACGTGATTCGAGATGGTCAGCCGGTGATCGGTTATGGCTTTAACTCGAATGGACGCTATGGGCAGGGTGCTTTAATGCGAGAGCGGTTTATCCCTCGTGTGCTCGAGGCAAGCCCGGATTCCATGCTCGACGGCAAAGGTGTCTTGTGTCCGCATAAAGTGTGGGCCACCATGATGAATAATGAGAAGCCGGGTGGCCATGGTGAACGCTCGGTCGCAATTGGCACAATCGACATGGCCGTGTGGGATGCTGTTGCAAAAATTGAGCAGGTGCCGCTTTATCAATTATTGGCAGAGCGCTACGGCGACGGAAAACCAAACCGTGAGGTCTTTGTTTATGCGGCGGGTGGGTATTACTGGCCCGGACAGGGTATCGAAGGTTTAACGCGCGAGATGCAAAGCTATCTCGATCGCGGATATTCGGTCGTTAAGAAAAAAATTGGTGGCGGTTCGCTTTCTGAAGATTGCAAGCGTATTGAGGCGGTACTGAAGTTGCTCGGGCCTGGTCAAAGATTGGCGGTTGATGCGAACGGCCGCTTTGATTT
>CAIYCP010000542.1 GCA_903924715.1 uncultured beta proteobacterium | reverse complement strand
CACTTGGGCAAAGACGTTGAAGTCATCAACACCGGCTTTGCGGGCTTAAGGGCGCCACACCATTACAAAACTCTTGAACATATCTTGCGATACAAACCCGATGCCGCCATATTTTTAATGGGCATCAACGATTGGAATCACCACATAAAAGCTGCGATACGTTCACAAGAAATCGCTCAGGACAATGCCGCTAAGGATGCGGGCCAGCCTCCTATCCAGCGAAGCTCTCAACCAAGCATTAATATTATTCAGACATTTGACTTAACTAAATCTATCCTTTGGAAATCAATACAGCGCGTCGTCGGTAAAAAAATTATTATCCAAAATGACGGGGCGTACTATTACAACCAAAATCACAGTGTGACTCGCCAAGACTGGCGTCGTTTAGAGATCGATGGGGTCACAACAGAGTACAGCGACTCGGTGGCTCAAATTATTTCTTTATGTACGAAGGCATCTATTCGATGCCTTTTTGTGAATCAACCGAACGCCTACCAACCAAGCATCAGTGCAGACCTGACGCGACGACTTTGGATGACCCCACCTAACGAGCCCTATACTGTTGACTTGGCGGACATGGGGCGGATCGCCTCGGCATATAACAAATGGCTCGTGCAGCGTGCGCCAGGCAACAGCTGCGATCTCTCAACCGCGCTTCCAGCGACCACAGACCATTTGATTGACGACTGCCATTTCAATCCTCGTGGATCGGCCATCGTTGCAGATAAGATTTATCAATGCTTCGTAGATCAACTCGGCTCAAAATAAATCTAAATGACGCCCTCAAATAGTTTCGCCGTCGGCAAACTCATACGTCCGAAGTACGCCAATGGGCATCGCCAACACCCACCACCTTAACGATCGGTACCCAATAGGCAAATATTCCTTTACTATCAACAATCAAACATCAATCCCATCCGATAATCCTCTGCCAGATCAGCCCGAGACTTTGTTGTTTAACCTGAGGTTCAACATCCACCATGAGACGTCTTGCTGCTGTTTTATTCTGCTTGAGTCCGCTTTGGGTCGGGGCGCAAACCGCCCCCACGGCGACCAGTGCGTGCGAACCAAACGAAAAAGTACTCTTTAGCTGTCAAATCAAGGGCGAGCCAATCGCCTATTGCGGCGGCGACAATAAAAAAGGCCTGCAATGGTTGCGCTTTAAGCAAACCACGCCTTCAGGCGACATTGAAATAAAAACTGACAATCAAGTTGCCGACCTCAAAAACAAAACTTTTTTTGCGACTGAAGAAAACCAGCAGCGCGCCAGTTTCACCACCGTTCATTTTGATCAAAACGGTCTGACTTACGCCTTGACCAAGTGCGAGGGTATGAATTGCGTCGCTGTGATGGATTACCCGTGGTTTGCGGTCTACAACGGTAAAAAACGCGTTAGCAGTAATTTTTGCGATAAGGGTACACAGTCGCCTTACGCTTTCGAATTCAAGCGTACCAAGCAAGGTCAGTTAAATGGCGATGCCTTGCTGTCGATTAAAAAGGGTAAAACGCGGTTTGACGATCTGCCCAACGGGCCGATTCCCGATTAGTTGAAACAGCACAGGCACGTACTTGCAGCAAAAGCCGCGCTTACAATGCAGCACGCAATCCGCCGGTCTCTCTGCGCACCCTAAATGGCACTTCAACCAGCCTCTTCTAATCATCAAGCTTTAAAACGCATCAACTCGTTCATCGATTTGTTGGTAGCGCGTCGCTTTCATATTCTTTTTTTGTTGCTGCTGTTGCAAGTCGTCATTTTTTGCCTGCAAGGCATTTGGGTTGAAGACTTTTGGGAACACAGTGCTGCCGTCAACGAACTGATTCGGCACCCCGTTAAACCTGGACACCCGCAACTTGATGTCAACGCAGCCCATCCCTTTTTAAACCCTTACGCTTTTGTTGTGGCACAAGTTGCGCGACTATTTCATCTTGACGCGATCTCGGCCTTATCTATCTTTGGGGTATTGAATTATTGTTTGTTTTGCTACGGCTTGCATGCGTTTATTGCCTCGCTTCAGCTTCACGCCCAAACAAATAATCCTCAACGTCGTAGCGAAGATAACAACACGCTCACCTTTTATGCCCTGCTGTTGATCCTATTTCTATGGGGTGGTAACCCCTGGCCTTACAGTGGTTTTTTTAATTACGAGATATTTTTCTGGAACCTGACCTACCCTTCAACTTTTATTGGCGGGCTCTCGTTACTCGGACTCGCCTTTAATGCCCGACATCAGCTTG
>CAIYCP010000541.1 GCA_903924715.1 uncultured beta proteobacterium | reverse complement strand
TGGGCACCATTTATATGGGGCTTGCAACGCCAACCGAATCTGCGGCGCTTGGTGTTGCAGGCAGCTTGATCCTGGCTCTTGTTGATCGCAAGCTCAACTGGAAAATGATCTCTGAGTCGATGCATGCAACTGCGCGCACAACGTCAATGATTGCGCTGATTCTATTTGGTGCCTATGTATTGAATTACATTTTGTCGGCCTTGGGTGTGCCACAAATGCTGGCAAAATTTTTAACCGGTTTACCCCTGCCTGGTTGGGCAATTATGCTGATCATCATTGGGTTTTATTTGGCGCTAGGCACCTTCATGGAAGGTTTGTCGATGGTGATCTGTACAGTGCCTCTTTTGTTTCCAGTGGTTAAGGCGTTGGGGTACGATCCAATCTGGTTCGGCGTGGTGATCACGATGCTGGTTGAGATTGCAATGATTAGCCCGCCTGATGGCACCGTGCTGTATGTCTTGCAGGGCATGCGACGCCAGCCTGGACCTATCACCGATGTTTTTACTGGTGTGATGCCCTTTATGTTTGTTTATATGTTGGCCATTATTATTTTGATGATGTTTCCGGCGATTGCGTTATGGCTGCCCGCGGTCTTATCTTAAGTTTTTTAATCCTTTTATTTTTTTGAGTCATCATGATGAAACCTCACTTGTATTTTTCGTGCGAAGCCATTGGTGTTGACGGTACGATTACAACAACGCTGACCGCTGTTGCCCCGAGGCATTATGTGATTGCCGGCTGGACAGGGCGTGACGCGGCGGCAATCGAACACCACATTCATGAGCTCGGTTTGATTGGGGTGCCTGCGCCTTCTACCGTGCCGCTTTATTACCGCGGTAGTGCGCTGTTGCTGACGCAAGCCGAAACAATTGAGGCCGTCGGGCCCGATAGTTCAGGCGAAGTTGAGCCCGTTTTGTTTTACGCGGGGGGCGAATGGTGGCTGACCGTGGGCTCCGATCATACCGACCGTCGTGTTGAAACGTATTCGATTGCAGTGTCTAAACAGTTGTGTCCTAAACCGACAGGCACCGCAGCCTGGCGATGGTCTGATGTCTCGGCACACCAGGACGAACTCGAACTCGTCTCACGCATTTTTGAGGATGGTAAATGGGTTGAATACCAGAAGGGCACGTTCGCGTCGATTCGTCCGCTTGAATCCTTGCGCAATGGCTGCTTCGCAGGTCCGCACATTGACGAAGGTAGCTTTGTTTCGTGCGGTACCCTTGGTGCAATTCCAAATGCCAAGGGCGAGGGCATTCGGGCTGCCGCTCAGATGGAACTTGAAATTCGCGACCCTCGCCATAAGCGGAGCATCAAGCATCGTTACTCGGTTGAGGTGCTGCCCCTCGTAGCCTGAGGCGCTAGTGTCTTAAACGCGCTCTCAAACAAACAATTTCTTTTCTAATTTTTTGATTATTCATCATGACGCATATCACTCAAACCATTGACCAACTTAACGCTCGTCTTGCGCGCGGTGAAACGACCCGCGAAGCCTTGGTGTCGCAAGCCTTAGAAAACGCGACCAAGGCCTCCGCTAAAAGTGTGTTCACCCGGCTCTACCCCGAGGCGGCACTCGCGGTCGCGCGTCAAGCGGATGCTGCGCAAGCGGCGGGGCTTGCGCAGCCTGCCCTAGCCGGCTTGCCCGTTTCGATCAAGGATTTGTACGGGGTGGCGGGTGAAACGACGATGTCTGGCTCTGTCGTGTGCAAAGGTGAACCAGTACAAGTCACTGATGCCCCGGTGATTGCACGGCTGCGTGCTGCGGGGTCAGCCATTATTGGCAAGACCAACATGACTGAATTCGCATTTTCAGGGATTGGCATCAATCCCCACTACGGTACGCCTGTCAATCCAACCGATCCAACCGTTGCGCGTATTCCAGGTGGTTCATCTTCTGGTGCTGCCGTGTCTGTCGCGCTTGGCCTTGCCGTGGCGGGTCTGGGGTCTGATACGGGGGGCTCGATTCGCGTGCCGGCCGCTCTTTGTGGAATCGTGGGCTTCAAAAGCACGCAAAAGCGTGTGCCACTTACTGGTGCGATGGAGCTTGCTCGCTCGCTTGATACGGTATGCGCCATGACCCGTAGCGTGCAAGATTGCATCCTTGTTGACGGGGTGTTATCTGGCGAGATGCTGAAAATTAAGCGCCGCCCACTGATGGGTATGCGTTTTGCTCTGCCGCAGACTACATTGCTCGAGGGTATGGATGCAACGGTGGCGAAAGCCTTTGCTCGTAGCGTATCGATGCTCTCTGCTGCAGGCGCTCAAATTATCGAAGTGCCCTTAACTGAATTGTCTGAAATCCCGAAACTCAATGCGCCTGGCGGGTTGTCGCCGATCGAGGCGTATGCCGTGCATCACGCTCGTCTAGCAAAGTCGAAAGAGGGTTTCGATCGGCGCGTTGCTGTGCGTGTTGCGTTAGGTGCGCCGGTGACCGCGCAGCAATACCTTGCGTTGCTCGACAATCGTTTGGATTGGATTGCGCGTGTTGAGCGCGCGATCGAGGGCTTTGACGCGGTGTTGTGCCCCACTGTGCCGATCGTTGCGCCTGAGATTGCGATGTTAGAGGCCTCTGATGAGGCTTTCTTTAAGGCGAATGGCCAGCTGCTGCGTAACACCTTTGCCTTTAACTTTCTAGATGGTTGCTCGTTTAGTTTGCCTTGTCATAGGGCGGATGAACAGGCGGTGGGCTTGATGCTGTCGTCAGTTGCTGGCGATGACGCTGCGCTCTCGGCCGTGGCCTTGGCCGTTGAGGCAGTCCTCGCATCGCGTTAATGCCCCCAGCCGATCCAACGTTCGATCTTTCAGCCGGTTAAAACCGGCTGAAAACATCTGAAATAGATCGAAACAATTAGTCACCACTCCTCTACTTACACACCCTGTTCAATCGTTCTAATCTAGCCTCAGTCCAACAACAATGAGGAGTGGGCTCATGAGAACCTTGCGCAGTATGGTGATTGGGGTGTTTTGCTTACTGACAGGCTGCGTGGCCTATGGTCCTCAAGCGGGTGGGTATGGATATAGTTATGGTTATGGTGCGGGTTATAGCTATGTGCCCACGTATCCCACCTATGTCGCCCCGGCCACCACAATCATTGTCCCGGTTGCACGGGCACCTCGGTATTACCGCCCGCACGGCCATCAGCGCTGGCGCGGCTAGGCACTTCGGGCTACAAACCTGTAAAGTGTAGGGACTTGTCTAGTTTGGAGCTCGAATGAAAGTCCCGCAACGGCTGACGCCCCTTGTCGAAGAAGGATTGGTCGACGAAGTGCTAAGCCAGCTCATGAGCGGTAAAGAGGCCACCGTTTATGTGGTGCGTTGCGGCGACTCGGTGCGTTGTGCCAAAGTGTACAAAGACGCCAAACAACGTAGCTTCAAAAATGCAGTGTCGTACACCGAAGGCCGTAAGGTCAAAAATAGCCGTCAGGCGCGTGCGATGGAAAAAGGCACGCGTTACGGTCGACAAATGCAAGAAGAGGCTTGGCAAAACGCTGAGGTTGATGCGTTATTTCGCCTGGCAAATGCCGGGGTGCGGGTGCCTCAGCCGTATATCTGTACGGATGGTGTGCTGTTAATGGAGCTGGTCACCGATGCCGACGGAAACGTTGCGCCGCGACTCAATGATGTCGAGCTGACACCAGTCCTCGCGTTAGAGCATCATGCCTATTTAATTAACCAGGTCGTGCGGATGCTGTGCGCCGGAGTCATCCATGGCGACCTCTCTGAATACAACATTTTGATGGGAGTCACCGGCCCGGTGATTATCGATTTACCACAAGCTGTTGATGCGGCTGGCAATAACGAAGCGGCCGCAATGTTGTCGCGCGATGTACAAAATTTAGCCGTGTATTTTGGACAATTCGCACCAGAATTACTCTCGACGGCGTACGGTAAAGAGATCTGGCAACACTATGAGGCCGGAACCCTCACGGCAGACACCCCTTTGACGGGCTTTGTTGCGGCTGATACCACGCCTGTGGACATGGCTGGGCTCATGCAAGAGATCGAAGATACCCGGCGCGAAGAGCAAGAGCGCCAGCGGCGGTTACAAGAACGCGATTAAAGTATTTTGCTGTCACATGGCTATAATCGGTTGAAATAAGTCTAACCAATTGCCCATGATCATGACTGCACAATCTTCTCTCGCCTTTCACTCGACCAAGTCAACGAAGCCTATGCCTCAGGCCGAACGCGAAGCAATCGTCGCGAACCCTGGGTTCGGCAAGTACTTTACTGATCATATGGTGTCGATTGACTGGACCCTCGAACAAGGTTGGCACGACGCGGCACTCAAGCCTTATGGTCCGTTACTGCTTGATCCGGCTTCTTCAGTCTTGCATTACGCACAAGAGATTTTTGAGGGACTGAAGGCCTATCGTCACCCTGACGGTTCGATCTGGACTTTCCGGCCTGAGGCCAACGCCGCGCGCATGCAGCGTTCGGCAACGCGCTTGGCATTGCCACCTTTGCCGACTGATTTATTTATTGAGTCGATTCAGCAATTGGTGAGCGCCGACGCAGCATGGGTACCCGCGACGGGCGAAATGAGTTTGTATCTTCGTCCGTTCATGATTGCGAACGAAAGCTTTTTGGGTGTGCGCTCGGCGCATCGTGCTGCGTACTATGTCATCGCCAGCCCTGCGGGTCCGTATTTTGCCAAGGGTGTTGCGCCGGTGATGATTTGGCTTGCTGAAGACCATGCGCGCGCGGCGTTTGGGGGTAC
>CAIYCP010000540.1 GCA_903924715.1 uncultured beta proteobacterium | reverse complement strand
CGCCCATCGATAGGCCCACGATATGCGCGCGTTTAATTTTTAAGTGATCCATCACCGTGATAATGTCTGCGACTGCGCGATTTTGTGAATACGAAGACACTTCGGGCGGAACTGAAGAGGGCGGATAGCCGCGGGCGTTGTAGGTGACGCATTGAAACTGGCGCGAAAAATGTCGCACCTGAGGCTCCCAGCTTTCTTTGTGCCCAGCGAACTCATGAACAAAAATAATCGGGTCGCCTGAGCCTGTGGTTTCGTAGCAAAGGTCAACGCCATCATTGGTGCGTGTGGTTAGCATAGTGTGGTTCTCCATCGTGTTCGTGAAACTTTGCCTGCGGGTTATGGTCGAGTCAAGTGATCTTGTCTCGGCGCTTTATTTTTTGAGTAATTTGGCCACGGCCGCCTGCGCTTCTTCAGACTGCAAGCGCTCAGAAAACAAGCCAAACTCATAATTAAGTGTTTCATGAAGCATCGGACGTTGCGCGTGTTTCATCATACGCTTTGAAAGCTGTAGGGCTTGTGGGGGCAGGGCGGCCAACTCGTCGCCCAGGGCCTGGGCAATGGCGAGGGCTTGACCTGGATTGGTGACTTGGGTAATGAACCCCGCCTCAAGCGCTTCTTGTGCACCAAAAGTTTTGCCACGCAGCAACCAGTCTGAGGCGCGCCGTGCGCCAACAATTTGCGCAAGCAGCACACTCGAGGCGCCTTCAGGGCAAAGTCCAAGCGCCACAAAAGGTATCGTAAACAAGGCATTGTCTGCGGCACAAATAAAATCACAGTGCTGCAGCAGCGTCACACCAATGCCGATGGCGCGACCTTCAACCGCTGCAATGATCGGCAAATCACAATCGATCAGGCTGCGCAATAAAGTGATGCCGCCGCTATCTCCTGAGGCGCGTGGCTTTTGAAAATCTTTAAGATCGTTGCCTGCTGTGAAATAGTTGCTTGCACCGGTTACTACGATGGCACGATAGTCTGTGCTGGCGCTTGCTGCACGTATATGCTCGGCTAAGGCAAGGTAGGTTGCGACATCGAGCGCGTTACGACGTTCAGGGCGGTTGATCGTAAGCGTTAGCACGCCATTGTTATCGTGCTTTAGAACGGTATCGCTCATGTTAGATCTCTTGAGTTCGGGCAAAAATAAAAAAGGATCACGCCCTGATAACCCAGAGCTTGATCCTTCTTTTTAACTCAACTTGGCGCTTTGTGCTGCTTTAAGCGTGACCAAGAAACATGCTTAGTCGCGACTGCCGCCAGTGATGCCAAGAATCGCGAGCAAGTTGGCAAACACGTTATACACGTCTAAGTAGATTGCAAGCGTGGCTGAGACGTAGTTGGTTTCGCCGCCGTTGACCACCCGTTGTAGATCAATCAGCATAAAGGCTGAGAAGATCACAATGGCGATGACAGAAATCGTCAACATCAAGGCAGGCAGATGCAAGAAGATGTTGGCAATGCTGGCCACCAGCAAAATCACCACACCGACAAACATAAACTTGCTTAAGCCCGACAAGTCGCGTTTAACTGTGGTCGCGAGCGTCGCCATTGTGCCAAACACTGCAGCCGTGCCACCAAAGGCGAACATGACGAGTTGCGTGCCGTTGCTCATACCAAGCACGTGGCCCAGCAGTCGCGAGAGCATGATCCCCATGAAAAACGTAAAGAGCAGCAGTAGGCCAACGCCCAGTGAGGTCTCTTTGTTCTTTTCAATCGCATACATCAAGCCAAAGGCGCCGGCCAGAAAGATAATCATAGTCATGAAGGGGCTCGTCGCCATGACCTGATTGATGCCACTGTACATACCAACGGCAGCACCGAGCACGGTCGGGATGAGCGAAATAGCCAACAACCAATAGGTGTTGCGCAGAACCCGGTTTCGAACGGCCACATCGGCGACGTCGCCGTACTGGCTAGGGTTTAAAGATGGGCGATATTCAGACATCGTAAGCTCCTGTTCCTAAATTGGACTTGGGCGAATTGTATTCACCCTAAGTCTATGACCGAAAGCATACCTGACAGTTCCCTGAATGGCTATATTTTCGGTAAATTTTGATGGTTTTTACCATGTTGGTGACATATTTAAGCGAGTCGATGGGCTTTTAAGTCATGACCAGCCGCTTTGTATTGGGCCCAACGCGCACGTGCAGCCGTTTTGTCGTCTTCGTCTTCAGAGACGATTTCCAGGACCCTGGCGGCATCGCCTAGCGTGGGAGGGCACTGGTCATCGAGGTTTAGCAGCCAAGCGCCGGCTGGCGCCCGCGCGAGGGTTTGCTCAAGCGACTCAGAGACTAGCCAAATCGGCGTTTGCTCTGCCAACGGATCGTTGGCCAACACGTGAGGCACAAAGGCTGAGGGTTCGACGGCCCAAAGTTTTGTGTCAAAGGATTTTAGGCGTTGAGCATCGCTGCAATAGACCACCAGTTTGTGGCCCGCGAGATATTGCTTAAGCGTGGTTTGACACGCTTGCGCGATTTTTTCGGTCGCGCCAAACGCAAAATCGATGCGAGCCATTTCTTCGTCTAGCCTTGATTGATCAGGTATTGCAACAGCATGGGTACAGGGCGCCCGGTCGATCCTTTCTCTCCCCCCCCACGCCATGCAGTGCCGGCGATATCCAAGTGCGCCCAGTGATAGGCCTTGGCGAAACGCGATAAAAAGCATGCTGCAGTGACGGCGCCACCGGGTTGACCGCCGATGTTGGCCATGTCGGCAAAGTTTGATTTCAGTTGTTCTTGGTAGGCATCATCCAAGGGCAGGCGCCAGGCCGTATCCATCGATTGTTTGCCCGCACTTAACAAGGCTTCAGCCAGGGCATCGTCCGTTGAAAACAAGCCCGTGTTGACTTTGCCTAACGCGACCACGCAGGCGCCCGTTAGCGTGGCAATATCGATGACTGCCGAGGGTTTAAAACGTTCTGCATAGGTCAACGCGTCACACAGAATTAAACGTCCTTCAGCATCGGTGTTGAGCACCTCAACCGTTTTTCCCCCACGAATGGTCAGCACGTCGTTCGGCCGCATGGCCGATCCGCTCGGCATATTTTCGGCGAGGGCCAGCCACGCCGTCACACGAATCGGAACTCCCTCTTGGGCAATGGCGCGGAGCACCGCTG